>NZ_JAKCFI010000015.1 GCF_021412625.1 Myxococcus stipitatus
ACCATCCGCTTCACCATCTGCCCCTTGAATGCATCCGTGTACGGCACTGCTTCCTGCCTGCTCTCGCCCCCAGGGCGTCGTCAGCTCGGCATGTCAGCCGAGGCGACAACTTCCCTGACACAGGGGGCTCGCACCCGTGCCTACCCCAAAGCTGGGTCGCTGCGTCATACGCGAAAGCTGGGTCGCTGCGTCATACGTGCGGCACGCTGCGCCAGGACGTGCGTCAAGATGAATGGAGTTGCCCTCGTCAAATCGGCTCTCCCGCACTTCGTGTGGTCCCCCTCGAAGGAGAAAGGGAGACACGGAGAACTGCTAACCAGCCTCATCCACTAGAGCATGTCCGCCAATTAGAGCCAGAGGCGTATGTGGAGTTGCCCCCGTCAAATCGGGCATGGTCAGTGGGGTGAATTCGCGAGCCTGGCCTCGCGCGGGGAGCGCATCTTCAGTGCCTCGTGCGGAAGCACGGCGTTGTAGTCGTCGAACCAGCGGGGCAGTTGCTGGAGGAGGACCCGCAGTTTCTGCGGAGGGTGTCCCGAGGGGTCAAGTCCCGAATTGTATGTAGTTGGTTGGAAGCTCGCCGTGTATCCCTTTCGCCTTCGAGGGGGACCACACGAAGTGCGGGAGAGCCACGGAAGCGAGGGACTCTCACCGAGGAACTGGAGCATTCTCTGAGGAGAGAAGCATAGAGGCAGCCACGAGGCATCGACTGCGAGGGGGCGAGAAAAGAGACTCATATCAAGTGAGTGCGGTTTCTCTTATTTGACTCGAACGACTTCAAGGAGTCGGGTCGACTCTTGGTGTGTGACGGTCCATGTATCTCCTCGATGTTCGAGCGATTCAAGAAGCTCGATATGAGGGTGGCCGTAGCTGTTCGGGCCCGAGCACGCGATCCAAAGAACGCCACTGATACTGGTCTCCAGAGTGGTTGCAGAAAAGTTGTGACGAGATCCGTGATGAGGGAGGACGAAAGTGCCCACCTCAGGGAGTAACGAGCTTAGCCTCTCAACAAGTTTGTCCACACGGGCCTTGCGCGTCAGCATGCTATCCCCTGTAGAGAGCCAGCCGGCCTTTTGGGGCAAACAACACCGCCGACCTGCGAATGACCGCGAAGCATGGTTTGCGCCGCGCCATGCCGGTCCCGAATACAGTGACATCGAGGTCAGGTTTCGATCTCGACGAATCAGGCGGTAGGCGTCGGCGAGCTTGGCACGCTTGCGCCGGTCCCTGATGAGCTTCTTGAGCCAAGACCCGAACCTTACTCCCGTGATGGTGGCTTCACGAATACCAGTAAGGCGTTGAACTTCCAAGACGAAGGGTTTGAGCCGCTCGGGCTCCGGATGGACATGGGGCACGAGGAGCCAGACGACACGCCCATCCGCATAGACTCGAAGGGGCTCACCCGAGTAGAGGACAAGCGTATCCTGTGGTAGTCTCGGACTATCAGCACGATCTTCTTCCGAGGGCTCATGGGGGCCGTCGTATTTGATTATACCGTCGTGCCGCTTGTCTGGAGCCGGAGGGGCTTCCGGTAGATCCGGCCGTGGGGGCGGCTCGCGCCCTTCGAGAACAAACACGATCCGCTCTACGCCGCGCTCACGAAACCATTCTTCCGGTCGAACGATCATACCAAGGCGGTCCGGGGTCAATTCCTCTCTCTCACACGCTTCTGCAACAAGAGCGAGGCGCTCGAACGGATGCAGGTAAGGGAGCACGACCGTACGCACGTCCACCTTCGCGAGGAGGCTATCTACTCCAGAGACATGGTCCTCATCGAGGTGAGACAGGAAAAGCGCATCGAGAGCCGTTGTGAGGCCCTCATCTCGTTGGTGTATTCGCCTCAGTTCTCGTTCTAGTGCGGACTTCTGGTTCGAGCCACAGTCGTAGATGTAGTTGTAGCCAGTTCCCCCGGCTTCGATACGGGCTGAGTGAAAGCCTCCCTGGCCTACCGGATGCTGTTGCCGCACAACGGAGATCATTATGCCCCCTTCGACTGCACTGTTTCTTCGAGGAGGAGCATACAGCAAATGATAGACGTCAAGGAAGTTTCCAGGAACCTTCAGTTTCCACGAACTTCCCAGAAACACATACGCTACGGATTCCGTCTATGCCCTGTCTGATGCGCGCGTCAGGGCAACATCTTCAGCGTGACCCTAACAGTAGTGCAGGCCTCAATGGTCAGGTGAAAACCGGCCAAAGAGGGTCCCGTCAAAACCGGCCAATGAGAGAGGACCGAGACAGGAGGACTCCTACCCTGCGGACTCGGCAGACTGCAAATCCATGGCCCCCTTGGTGCACCAGCTTCGGGGCCCGAATTGGACGACGTGGGCATGGTGCAGCAGCCGGTCGAGCATGGCGGCAACGGCGGCGTTGTCGCCCAAGAGCTTCCCCCAATCCTCCACAGGCCGGTTAGAGGTGATAAGGGTGGAGGCCTTCTCGTAGCGGCGCATGATGAGTTCGAGCAGGTCCTCGGCGGCGGTGGCGGGCAGCTTGCGCATTCCGAGCTCATCGATGATGAGCAGCGGGGCGCTGGTGAGCGCATCGAGCTTCTGGCGGCGGGTGCCCTCGGGACTGGACTCGGCCAACTCCTCGAGCAGATGGTGGGCTTCGCGATGCAGGACGCGGTGGCCCTGGGACTGGATGACGGTGCGGCCGATGGCCTGGGCGATGTGACTCTTGCCGGTGCCCGGAGGGCAGAGGAAGAGCGCGTCCTCGCGCCGCTCCACGAAGCCGCCGGTGACCATCGATTGAGTGGCCCCGGCTCACCACCACGCTTCTATCGCCAGCGTGGAGGGTGGGAGGGCTGCCTGCCACATGGGGAGTATGATGAAGCAATGAACTCCCCCAAATGGCTCCTCCTGGCCGCCCTGGCATTCGCTTGCGGCGCCTCCGCGGCCAGCCCCGTTCCCACCTACCAGACCCAGACCATCGAGGGATGGAGGGTTCGCATCGATGACCGCCTGCTGGTAGCGGCGAACAAGCCCCTGACGGACAAGGCCCTGGTGCTCCTGGCGGCGCAGCTCAAGGAGGTCGTCCGGGTGGTCCCCGCGGGCCCCGTGGCTCAGCTCCGCAAGGTGACGCTGTGGCTGTCGCCGCCCTATCCCGACGAGCCACAGGTTGGTCGGTACCATGCCGGCGATGCCTTGCTGCTCCAGAGTGGTCGCCCTCCAGCGATGCTGAAGGGTATCGAGTTCTCGAACGTCCTCATCTTCGAGAAGGAAACCCAGCGGATGCCCATCTTCGTGCTCCACGAGCTCAGCCATGCCTATTACGACCAGGTGCTCGGCGAGCACGCCGACATCACGGCGGCCTATGCGCGCGCGCTTGAAAACAAGAGCTACGACTGCGTGGAGCGCTGGTGGGGGCCCGAGCGGCCCAACACATTCGAGCGTGCCTATGCCATGACCGACGATTGGGAGTTCTTCGCGGAGACCTCCGAGGCACTCTTCGGTCGCAACGACTTCTATCCCTTCACACGCGAAGAGCTGGCCAGGCACGACCCGGGCATGCTCGCGGTGCTCCAGCAGGTGTGGCAGCTGCCCACGACCACGACACCTCCCCCGCCTACGACACCCACCTCGCCGCCGGCGCCCGCCCCCTTCGATGCCCGCTGCTACTTCCGGTTGACGACCCTGTGGCAGGGCGATGGCATGTCGCTGGACATTATCGGGGACGGCAAGGCCAACAACATCCCCATCCTCGCCAAGACGGGCAGATACACGGGCCAGCTGTGGAAACTGACTCCGGAGGCCAACGGCTTCTACCGACTGACGACCCAGTGGCGTGGGACCAGCCTGTCCCTGGCCAACACCGCCGGCAATCGCCCGCTCCTCGTCAAATCGGCGGCTGTTCCGGAGCAGCGATGGAAGCTGACGCCGGAGCCCAACGGCATCTACAGGCTGACGACCCAGGCGCAGGGCGACGCGCTGTCGCTGGACATCGTCAATGACAGCAGGGCCAACAACATCCCCATCCTCGCCAAGACAGGCTGCAATGACTCGGGGCAGCTGTGGAAGGTGACCCCCGAGCGCCCTGTCGAGGATTCACCGTGAACGAGGAGCGGCGGCATGCTCCTCCTCGCCCTCATCTGTTCGGCATGGGGTTTCTGACTCCAGCGCATCACCAACGACGCCGGTCAATCGCCACTCGAGCTCCGAGAGCGGCCCGCCCCCTTCTTCGCCGCGGGAGACGCGGACCGCCCACCCGCGCGAGCCCTCTTCTCCGTGGGTCGTGATGTCTTCGCCGCCGCGCGAGGCTTCTTCGCCGCACGTGACGTCTTCGCCGCCGGAGGAGCCTTCTTGGCCACACGCGACGTCTTCTTCGCCGCGGAGCGAGGCTTCTTCGCCGCGGAGCGCGCGGTCTTCGCCGCGACTCCGGGCCTGTCCACGGCCTTGCTCCCCTGACGGCGTGGCGGAGCCTGCTCACCCGACGCACGCTCGGGCGCCTCTTTCCTGCCCCGGACACGCGCCATCGCGTCCTGGACCGAACCCGACACCTTCGCGACGGGCCGGCGCTCCCCCAGGGAGTGGGACAGCGACTTCACCCTCCTCGAAGCGGCGTTCAACGCCCGTCGTTCACGGTGGGAGATGGGCAGCAACGCCGCGCCGGCGACTCCCGCCGCCAGCGTCGTGAGTCCCACCGCGACCGGATGGGCCCCCACCCGTTCGGACGCCCACTCCCGGGCCTGTCCCGCGCGCGCCCGGAGCTGCTCGCCGCTCGGCACATGCTCCTTGAGCTGCTCCACCGTGTGGCGCCCACGCTCACCGACTTCGTGGACCGCGGCCTTCGCGTGCTCCGCGAGCCTCCGCGTCCGGGACTCCGGCTTCCCGCGTCCCCAGTGGGACGGTCCCGTCAGCGCCTTCCGCACCTTGCTACCCACCTGAGACCTGGCCATCTCACGCTCCCTTGCTCCATTCTCCTTCGGAGCCAACGACTGCTCCCTCGTTGAACCTAGGGACGCAGCCCCGCCGCGCAATCCACGCCCCCGTGTGAGGACGGCGGGGACGAAGAACACCCGCTGGACCCCGAGCGAGGCTCCCGCCCACAACCCGCCCCGCGTGGCCACGAACACGGACGTGCGCCCTCGCGGCCCCAGCGCCCATGCCACGCCCGCCTTGACCAGCGTCACGACGGCCTCGAGCGCCAACCCGGTCGGGCTCGCCTTGAAGCCCTCGAACGCCTCACGGTCCTCGAGGAGGATGACCTCCGACGAGGTCTGCCCTCCCAACTGCACACCGAGCGTCGCCCTCACCAGCGCGGCGTACCCCACCAGGTGCCCGCGCACGAACACCTCGCCCAACCCCCACGCGCCCCCCAGAATCGCGCTGCCCTGCCCCAACGAGGGGAACACGATGCACGCATACGCACGAGCCCTCGTCCGGCGGAGCTCCGGCGAGCGCGCCTCCATGCGATGGAGCGCGGCCAGGGCGTCCCGATGGAGCCTCCCGTGGACGTCCCTCTCCTTGCGCGCGAGCGCGACCAGCCGCCGCGCCCCCTGCACGATGCGTCCCATCGCTCGTGTCTCAGCTCGCCCGGAGTTCGTGGGCCCGCGTCTTCAAAAGCCGCGTCCCAAGCGTCGCCAGGGTCGACACACCCATCACGACCGCGGTGCGATGCCGGGGATGGGCCTGGAGCCAGCGCTGCAAGCCGCCGCCAGCGTCCTCCCTCGACGAATCCTCCGTCTCACGCCCGCCGCCATCCTCGGAGGCCCTCTTCGCCACCGCGGTGGGATGCCGGGGACGGAGATGGAGCCAGCGCTGCAAGCCACCGCCAGCGCCCTCCCCCGACGAGGCCTCCTTCTCTCGCCCACCGCCTTCCTCGGAGTCCTTCGCCTGGCGTTCCTTCTCCGACGAGGGAGGCATGAAGGTGAACTTCTGCCCTCCCAGCGACACCTCGAGCAACATCCCGCCACGCGAGTACGCGTGAGCGGTGCACTTCGCGTAGTTGGTGGTCCCCGAAGCCGCGGCCTTGATGATGACCGCGGAGGCGTTGGCGGCGAAGGCCACCTTCCCCCCCTTGAAATCCTCGAGGGCGTTACGGTCCTCGAAGAAGATGAGCTCGCTGAACGTCTGCCCTCCAACCTGCACGCCAATGGTCATCTGCGAGAGGGTCGCGAAGCCGATGGGCTTGCCCCGCTCGAAGACCTCGCCGTGACCGTAGGTGCCTCCGAGCACCAGCGAGGCACGCCCCATGGAAGGAAAGACCGCGAACCCCCGCGCCCGCTCGAGCGCCTGCTTCAGCTCCGGGTTCTTGCGCTCGAGTCGGCCCAACGTCGCCATGGCTTCCTCGTGCAGCGTCTTCTCCTGCTCCGCATTCATGTCGACCTCCAGATGAAGCAACGTGACCACGCCTCCTCCGGGTGGGAACCGACCGTCGGGCGGACAGCCACGCCTCGCGTGTCCCGGCTGCCGGCACCCTGCCCGGAGGTGCCTAGCTTCTCGATGAGGCGACACCGCGCGACGCGATGACACCGCGGAGGACACATTTCATGGGCTCGGTGAAGACGAGGGGCGAGCAGCGGACGCGCGAGACGGCGCGACGCCAGCCGCCCCCCCGGGGAAAGGCGCGACGACAGCTCGAACAGCTTTCGGGTCGGGCCCGGGAACGGATGTTGGAGCGATTGGATGACCAGCGCGACGCGTTCGTCCGCGCGCTGGAGGACACGGCACATGGGCTGGAGCGAGCCACCGGGCGCAACCCGAGCTCCCTGACCCAGCGCATGCTGGAGACGGGAGGACGGGCCCTGCGTGGAGCGTCCACCCACCTGGGCGGTCATTCGGCCGAGGAGCTCCTGGCACAGGCGGGGCGACAGGTCCGGCAACGTCCCGGCTGGTGGATGACGGGCCTGCTGGGAGCGGGCCTGCTCGCCGGGCGGGTGCTCCGCGCGAGTGGCGTGGTCGAGGCAAGCGAGGAGGAGACATGAGGCGAGCGACCAGCAAGAAGGGGGCGACCCGACCCTCGCGAACGGCCTCACCACGGCAAGCCGCTCGTGGCGAGCTGGCGAAGAGACCGGGCAACGGGGGGCGGGATTCCGCCCCCCTGCTCCCGTCACAGGGGCTCTCGCGTGAAGGCGCACGTGAGCGCGTGACTCGCGCCCGGGCCTGGACGGGACGCGCCGTCCGGGAACATCCCGTCGGCGTGGGGCTGGGCGTCCTCGCGCTAGGGTTCCTCTCCGCGACCCTGCTTCCGGCGACCCGCGTGGAGCGCCGAGCCTATACCCGCGCCGCGGACAAGCTGCGCGACCTCGCGGACGAACTGGAGCGCACCGGTCATTTCGATGACGCGGTATCGACCTTGAAAAGGGTCGCCGTCGCCACCGCCACTGATCACTGGGTGGGCCGTTCCTCCGAGGACGACGAGTCCACCGCCGACTCACGACCTCGAACGCGGGAGCGGGGCAGGCGTCCCTCCTCCGAATAGCGGCGAGGTCGCCGCGTGTCGACCCCCGTGCGTGGAGCCCCGGCCATCACGCGCGCTCGCGTCAGCGTGTCAGCGAGAGCCCCCGCGTCGCGCGCCGCGCTTCCGCGACGAACGGGAGGGGCCAGCGCTCTTGCCGCCCCGGCGGGAAGGGGACGCTGGCAGTTTCACGCCCGCCCGCATCCCCGCCTCGAAGTCGCCATGGTGTTCCCCTGGGGCGAGGCGCGCGGGCAAGCCGACCCGGAGCGAGTCGTGCACCCGCTCCATCTCCGGCGACGCCCAGGTCCGCACCCTCACGCCCTCGAGCGCGTGGACCTCGAGGGAACGCCCCTTCGCCCTCGCGGCGATGAGCGCATCACACTCGGGGGCATCCAGGCGGGAGTCACCGCGCGCACGACCGTGGAGGCCGGCGACGGGTGGAGCGTCCCTCGCTCGGCCCTCCGCGCGCGTCGCCGGAATGCGGCCGCGCCGGGTTCTTCCTCGACGCCGCTCGGACATGGAGCCCTCCCTGTCAGTCGTTCCCATGACGTCCTCGGCTCAACGTAGGGCGGGCGAGTCCCGCGTCCAATGCGCTGGCGGGCGGCGGCGGTCGATGCGAGCGCACGGGCCTCGCGAAGGCCCCGGGCCCGACACACGAGGGCGCCACGCTCGTGGGTGACAGGCGCTTCCGCGTCCCCCAGCTTGAGTCCGGAAGGAGGCAACCGTGGCACATACGAGCTGGGTTCCCTGGAAGCACCAGGCGCGGAAGCAGCGGGACAAGAAGACGGAGAAGACGCGTGCCCCCTCCGACGAGGAGCAGCGGAACGGAGGAGCGACGCGCGAGGAGACGCGGCGCCTGCTCGCGCAGACGGGCGTGGACGAGGGCCCCATCGAGACGGTTCCCGACGTGCTGCTCGACGTGCCCACGGTGAAGGTGGACGAGATATCGCTCGACGTGGAGAGCCTGCATGCCCGCGTGGCGCTGCACGCGGAGCTCGCCAACCTGGTGAAGCTCGACGTGGGCGCCGAGGTCGACATCGACCGGGTCGAGCTCACCATCCAGGGCGTGGAGGCCCAGGCCCTGCTGAAGGTGCGACTCCAGCGCGTCTACGAAATCCTGAACCGCGCGCTGCAGACGGTGGATGACCATCCGGACCTGCTCGCAAGCCTCCTCAAGCCCCTGGGGCACGCGGTCTCCGAGGTGGGAGATGCCGCCCACGAGACGCTCCGCCCCGGTGGCGCCGTCTCCGAAGTGGCCCACGACGTCGGGGACACCGCGAAGACGGCGCTGGGACCCGGTGGCACCCTGACGCGTGTCGCGGGGGACGTGGGCGACGCGGCGAAGCAGACCCTCGGCCCGGGAGGCGCGGTGAATGACGCGGTCAAGGGGACGGTGGGCCCGGAGGGCGTGGTGAGCAACGTCGGGCGCACCGTCGACCGGGCGCTCCCGCAAGGAGCCGGACGCGGTCGGTCGTCGGCGCGAGCCCAGGGACACCGCCCGGCGACCCCCTCGCGACGAAAGCAGGGCAAGCGCGGGCACACCGCGCCTCGGGCGACGAAGCGACGCGCGTCGAAGCGAAGCCGGCAGCCCCGGCACTGAACCCGCGAGCCCGCGCCAGCCGCGAGGCGCCCCCAGGGCACGCATCGGCCGGATGACCGACCTCCTCCCGTTGACCGACCTCGGGCGGATGACGGACGCGCGCGGGCCGAGGGCCATGAGACGAAAGGGGCCTCCACCGCACCCCGCGAGGTCTCATGAGCAAGCGATTGCGATTCATCCTCGGCGCCGCACTGGTGTTCCTCATGCTCGCCGGCGCGGGCGTGACGCTGTTCGGCGACAACATCCGGAAGTTCTTCGGTCAAAGCACCGCCGCCCTGGCGAGCCCCGTCTCGTACAGCGGCAGCCGCGAGGGCGCGTCCGTCGACTATGGCCCGGGCTTCCAGCGCAAGAAGATGAGCGTGTTCCTCGAGGAGACCTCCGCGCGGCAGGCGCCCCAGTCGCGCGAGCCCGCCCCGCCGCCCAATGCCTTCACGCTCGCCGCGACCGATGCCCTGTCCACCTTCGCGGTCGACGTGGACACGGCCTCCTACGTCCTCTTCCGCCGCACCGTGCGCGAGGGCCGACGCCCCCATCCTTCCGAGGTCCGCGTCGAGGAGTGGGTGAACTACTTCCGCTACCGCATCCCGGAGCCCACGCCGGAGGAAGGCGCCTTCCATGTCGCGCTGGAGGCGGCCCCCTCCCCCTTCAAGCCGCGGCAACACATCCTGAAGGTCGGGCTCCAGGGCCGACACGTCGCGCCGGAGCAGCGCAAGCCCACCCACCTGGTCTTCCTGGTCGACACCAGCGGCTCCATGGAAGGCGCCGACCGTCTGGGACTCGCCAAGACGGCCATGCGGCTGGCGGTGGCGAAGCTCAACCCCACCGACACGGTCACCCTCAGCACCTACGCGGGCGACGTGCGCACGGTGCTGGAGACCACCCCGGCGAAGCAGCGCGGCGTCATCGAGGCGGCCATCGACTCGCTGCGCTCCGGCGGGGGGACCGCCATGGGCGACGGCCTCGAGCTGGCCTACCGGCACGCGGCGCGCATGGCCGGTCCGAATCGCGTCGCGCGCGTGGTGGTGCTCACCGATGGAGACACCAACCTGGGCCGCAACCTCACCGCCAGCGACATGCTGAAGGCCGTCCGCGGCTACGTGAAGGAGGGCGTGACACTCTCCACCATCGGCTTCGGCATGGGCAACTACCGCGACGACCTGATGGAGAAGCTGGCGAACGAGGGCAACGGCAACTGCTTCTACATCGACTCCGAACAGGAGGCCCGGCGCGTCTTCCAGCAGCAGCTCGCCGGCACCCTGGAGGTCATCGCCCAGGACGTGAAGGTGCAGGTGGAGTTCGACACGGCGGCCGTGCGCGGCTACCGGCTGCTGGGCTACGAGAACCGCGCCATCGCGGACCGGGACTTCCGGGAGGACTCGGTGGACGCGGGCGAGATTGGCGCCGGCCACACCGTCACCGCCCTGTACGAGGTGGAGCTGACCGGCGAGGGCGAGCGCGTGGCCACCGTGCGCGTGCGCGCGAAGCAGCCGGGCGGCGCCGAGGCCGCCGAGCAGCGCTTCTTCCTCGAGCGCTCCCAGGTGCGCGAGACGCTGGCCCAGGCCTCCTCCGACCTGCGCTTCGCCGTCGCCGTGGCGGGCACCGCGGACCTGCTGCGCGGCGTGAACACGGAGGACGAGGACCGCGGCTTCTCCCGCGTCCACTCCCTCGCCGAGGACGCCGTCGACGGCCAGGCGGACCGCGAGGAGTTCGTCTCCCTGCTGCGCCAGGTGCGCACGCTGGCGTCCCAGCGCGTCGCCACCGTGCCCTACTGAAGCGCGCGCGCCGCCGCCGCGTCCAGCCACACCTCCACGTCGCGGTGGAGCTGGAGGAAGGACGCGGGGCAGCGCGGCGTGACGGGCCCTTCGACCATCGCCCGCACCGCCTCCGCCTTGCCCTCGCCGAAGGCCAGCAGCACCGCGCGCCCGGACTGGAGCAGCGCGCCCATGCCCAGCGTCAGCGCCTCCATCGGAACGCGGCCCGGGTCGTCCCCGAAGAGCATCAGGTTCGCCAGCCGCGTCTCGCGGCTCAGGCGCGTCCGGTGACAGGCGGCCACCAGCCCCTCCGCCGGCTCGTTGAAGGCCAGGTGCCCGTTCGCGCCGATGCCCAGCAACACCAGCCCCAGGCCGCCCACGTCGGCCAGCGCGGTGTCATAGCGGGCACACTCCGCCGCCAGGTCCTCCGCGACGCCATCGAGGAAGTGGATGTTCCCCGGCGTCAGGTTCACGTGCCGGAACAGGTGCCGCTCCATGTACGCGCGGAAGCTGCCACCGTCCGTCGCGGGGAGGCCCACGAACTCGTCCAGGTTGAACGTGCGCACCGCCGACCAGTCGAGCCCCTCCCGCGCGGACAGCGCCACCAGCTCCCGGTACACGTTGAGCGGCGTGCGCCCCGTGGGCAGGCCGAGCGCCAATGACGGACGCGCGCGGACCGCCTCGGCGAGGCGCGCGGCGCACGCGGTGGCCGCCTGCTGTTCGGAGTCGAAGACGCGGATGTTCACGGCAGGGTGGGAAGATAAGGCGCCCGCGCGCGGACGCGAGCCCCAACTCCCGGTGCCTCGCGAACTCAACCGCCTCACGCCTGGATGCTCATTACTGCACGAATGCGACGCGTCATCGCGAGGAATGCGGACCGCGGGCTCACCGGGTGACACACGGGTGCGCGGTAGAGTCGCCCCATGGACCCCTTCGTCAGTCTCGATGGCACCGCGCAGGCCGAACTCGTCCGCCGCCGGGAGGTCACGCCGCTGGAGCTGGTGGACGCGGCCATCGCCCGCATCGAGCGGTGCAACCCCAAGCTCAACGCCGTGGTCCAGACCCAGTTCGACGCCGCGCGGGAACAGGCGAAGGGCCCGCTTCCGGAGGGGCCCTTCACCGGCGTGCCCTTCCTCCTCAAGGACCTGCTCGCCGCCCAGCGGGGCCAGCCGCTCACCGGCGGCTCGCGCTTCATGAAGGACTTCGTGCCGGACCACGACAGCGAGCTGGTGAAGCGACACCTGCGCGCGGGGCTGGTGGTGCTGGGCAAGACGAATACGTCCGAGCTGGGCCTCCTGCCCACCACCGAGAGCGCGCTGTACGGCCCGTGCCGCAACCCATGGGATGTGACGCGGTCGGCGGGGGGCTCCAGCGGCGGCGCGGCGGCGGCGGTCGCCAGCGGCATGGTGCCCTTCGCGCACGCGTCGGACGGCGGCGGCTCCATCCGCATCCCCGCGTCGTGCTGCGGCCTCTTCGGCCTCAAGCCCACCCGGGGCCGCAACCCCACCGGGCCGGACCTCGCGGACGCCTATCACTGGCTGGTGGCGGACCACGCCATCACGCGCACGGTGCGAGACAGCGCCGCGCTGCTCGACGCCACGGAGGGGCCCGACGTCGGCGCCCCCGTGTTCGCGCCGCCCAGGAGCCGGCCCTACCTGATGGAGGTCGGCGCCCCGCCGGGCCGCCTGCGCATCGGCCTGTCGCTGCGCAATGCCATGGGCGCCCCCGTCCACCCCGAGTGCCTGGCCGCCGTCGCCACCGCCGCGCGCAGGCTGGAGGGCCTGGGACACTCCGTCATCGAGGCGAACCTGCACCTGCCCGGCGAGGAGGACCTGGGCCAGCACTTCATGACCGCCTGGGCCGCGGGCGTCGTCCACGGGCTGGAGGCCGCGGCCCGGCGCATGGGCCGCGAGCCGGACCCGACGGAGGTCGAGCCCTTCACCTGGGCCCTCTATCAGTTCGGCCTGGCGCAGGGGCTCTCCGGATACCTGCGCTCCCAGGAGGAGCTCTTGCGCTTCAGCCGCGCCTTCGCCCACCGCTTCGAGGAGGTGGACGCGTGGCTCCTGCCCACCGTCACCGAGCCCGCCCCGACGCTGGGCTCGTTCGCCACCCCGCCCGGCGAGCCGCTCCAGCCCCTGTTCCACGCCGCCACCTTCACGCCCTACTGCCCCATGGCCAACATGGCGGGCAACCCGGCGATGAGCGTCCCGCTCCACTGGAGCCCCGAGGGCCTCCCCATCGGCGTGCAGTTCATCGGACGCTTCGGCGACGAGGCCACCTTGTTCCGGCTGGCCGCGCAGCTCGAGGCCGCGCATCCCTGGACGCACCGCCGCCCCGCCGTGTCCGCCTGAGACACCGCCGCGAGCAGGCGCGTTGACTGTTTTACCAAGGGCCCGGCGCGTCTTCCGTCGGGCGTTCGAGCAAACTTCCGCGCACGCGTGGGCGGCGGCGCGATACAACTTCCCCATATGAAAGTCGCCGTGCTCACCGGCGGGGGCGACTGCCCCGGCCTGAACGCCGTCATTCGCGCCATCGTCCGTCGTGCCTCCGCCCATGGTTTCGAGATGATGGGCCTGCGGGATGGTTGGAAGGGCCTGCTGGAGGACAACCACTTCCGCCTCACCCGGGAGACGACCTCCGGCATCCTCCACCGCGGCGGCACCATCCTCGGCACCTCCCGCGTCAACCCCTTCAAGGTCGAGAACGGCCTGGAGCGCGTCAAGCGCGCCGTGGAGCGCAATGGCATCCACGCCATCATCGCCATCGGCGGTGAGGGCACCCTGTCCGCCGCCACCCGGATGTCCCAGGAGGGCCTGCGCGTGGTGGGCGTGCCGAAGACCATCGACAACGACCTGAACGGCACGGACTTCACCTTCGGCTTCGACACCGCGGTGGCCATCGCCACGGAGGCGGTGGACCGGCTGCACTCCACCGCCGAGTCGCACAAGCGCGTCATCGTCTGCGAGGTGATGGGCCGCCACGTGGGGTGGATCGCCACCTACGCGGGCATCGCCGGCGGCGCGGACGTCATCCTCGTGCCGGAGGTCCCCGCGGACCTGGGGCGCGTGGCCGAGCACATCCAGCGCCGCCACGCGGGCGGGCGCACCTTCTCCATCGTCGTGGTGGCCGAGGGCACGCGCATCAAGACGTCCCCGGACCAGAACGAGCAGCTGGTCACCAGCGGCGCGCTGGACGAGGCGGGCCGACCGCGCCTGGGCGGCGTGGGCAACATCGTCGCGCACGAAATCGAGCGCCGCACCGGCTTCGAGACGCGCGTGTCCGTGCTGGGCCACATCCAGCGCGGCGGCGCTCCCACGGCGCACGACCGCGTGCTCGCCACCCGGTACGGCGTGCATGCGTGCGACATGGTCGCTCGCGGCGAGTTCGGGAAGATGGCCGCGCTGCGCGGCAACGAAATCGTCAGCGTCGACCTGTCCGCCGCCACCAAGGAGCTCAAGAAGGTCCCCAAGGAGTTCTTCGAGGTCGCCCAGGTCTTCTTCGGCTGACGCAGTGCACCATCCCGAACACCGAGGGCAGGCGAGCCTCGGTGGTCGGCGCGCATCCGGTAGCATCGGCCCGTCTTCTTCCTCCGCGAAAGGGATGGTGCCGATGCTTCCAGGCCGCATGATGGACTTCCCGCTCACGCTGACCCACTTCCTGGAGCGCGCCCGGACGTACTACCCGCGCTCGGAGATCGTCAGTCGCAATCCGGACAAGTCGATGCATCGCTACACGTACGCGGACTTCGTCCGGCGCACGTGCCAGCTGATGAACGCGCTGAAGCGGCTGGGGGTGAAGCCGGGCGACCGGGTGGCGACGCTGAGCTGGAACCACTACCGGCACCTGGAGGCGTACTTCGGGATTCCGTCGATGGGCGCGGTGGTGCACACGCTCAACCTGCGGCTGCACCCGAACGATTTGGGGTACATCGCTCGGCACGCGGAGGACACGGTGGTGCTGGTGGACCGGTCGCTGTGGCCGCTGTTCGAGAAGTTCGCGGCGTCGGTGCCGAGCATCAAGCACGTCATCGTCATCCCGGACGCGGGCCCCGCGCCGGAGGGGACGCTCGACTACGAGGCGCTGCTGGCGGCGGAGTCGACGGAGTGTGAGCTGCCGAGGCTGGATGAGAACTCGGCGGCGATGCTCTGCTACACGTCGGGGACGACGGGCAACCCGAAGGGGGTGCTCTTCAGCCACCGCTCCATCGTCCTGCACACGCTGGTGTGTTGCATGCGGGATTTGACGGGCATCGGCGAGTCGGACTCGGTGCTGCCGGTGGTGCCCATGTTCCACGCGGCGGCGTGGGGGATGCCGTTCGACGCCATCATCACGGGTGCGCGGGTGGTGTTCCCCGGGCCGCACCTGGACCCGCCGTCGCTGCTGGACCTGATGGCGACGGAGAAGGTCACCATCGCGGGCGGCGTGCCCACCATCTGGCTGGGCATCCTGGCGCTGCTCGACCAGGACCCGAAGAAGTGGGACCTGAGCGCGATGCGCACCATGCTGATTGGTGGCTCGGCCGCGCCGCCGTCGCTCATCGACGGGTTCCGCCAGCGGCACGGGCTGGAGGTGACGCACGCCTGGGGCATGACGGAGCTCAACCCGGTGGGCACCATGGCGAAGGTGAAGCAGGAGCTGCGTCACGCGGACGCGGCGACGCAGCTGGGGGCGCTGGCGTCCCAGGGCTTCGCGCTGCCGTTCGTGGAGACACGGGTGGTGAGCGAGTCGGGCCAGAAGCTGCCCTGGGATGGCGCCACCATGGGCGAGCTGGAGGTGCGTGGGCCGTGGGTGGCCTCGTCGTACTTCAGCAACGAGGGGCAGGACCGCTTCACCTCCGACGGCTGGTTCAAGACGGGGGACGTCGTCACGCTCGACCCGGACGGCTACGTCCGCATCTGCGACCGGAGCAAGGACGTCATCAAGTCGGGGGGTGAGTGGATTTCGTCGGTCGCGCTGGAGAACGCGCTGATGAGCCACCCGGCGGTGCTGGAGGCGGCGGTGTTCGCCGGACGGCACCCGCGCTGGGACGAGCGCCCGCTCGCGGCGGTGGTGCTCAAGCCGGGACAGACGGCCACCAAGGAGGAGCTGGCCGCGCACCTGTCGAAGCAGTTCGCCAGGTTCTGGCTGCCGGACGACTACCTCTTCATCGCGCAGATTCCGCGCACGTCCACCGGCAAGTTCCTCAAGACGAAGCTCCGTGAGGACCACGGCGACCACCTGCTCAAGAACCCCGCCAGCGCGGCGGGGTGAGACAGCGCAGGGCCGCGCTCCACCTCGGAACGCGGCCCTTCGCCCTGCACGGTGACGATGTCCGCCGCGACGCGGCGGTGGCCCACTCAGTCACCGCCGACGCAGATGCCTCCGCACGTGGGCTCGACCTTGCCGTCCGGCCGCAGGAACAGGTCCACCTGCTGGCGGCCGTCGGCGTCACGCCGCACGCCCTCGTGCACGGGGTTGTCCTGCTCCGGCAGGTTCGCCACCGTGCCCGGCAGCGGCGCCGGCAGCCCGAAGTCGAACTGCACCAGCGCCGACGTCTCCAGCGTCGCCTCCTCCGCGGGCAGGAACGGCACCCGCCACGTCGCGGGGAGCTGCTGCGTCAGCCCCATGGCCCGCGAGTGCAGCTCCGTCGCCACGTTCGGCACCTGCGCGTCTCCCAGACCGTACTGCACCAGCACCCGACGCGACGCGGGGCCGCCCTCGTACAGCGACGTCAGCACGTGCGGCGCGTAGGTGATGGGGTCGATGCGGTCGAAGCTCGTCTGCGTCAGCGCCGCGAACTTCTGCTGGTCCAGCGCGTCCGGCACCGTCTGGGCAATCGCCTGGAGGAACATGGAGAAGGGCTTCGCGCGGAACATCATCAGCGAGAAGTTCGCGCCGCCCACGCTCAGCACCGCCCGCGACACGTGCGGCGCGAGCGCCAGGTACGTCCCACCCAGGATGTGCCCCTGGCTGATGCCGTAGTAGTACGTCTGCTCCGGGTCGTAGACGAGGACCCCGCCGTCCTTCAGCTCCGCCAGGTCCTTCAGTGTCGTCCGCGCCGCGTACATGACGGCCATCTGGTTCACCATGCCCTGGTGCACCCGGTCGGTGAAGCGCATCGTCTGCGCGGGCTGCTGCGCCATGGCGCCCAGCACCCCCGGCGCGTCCGCCTGGGACATGCCCCACCAGTCCACCGTCATCACGACCATCTTCGTCGCCTGCACGAAGGGCCGCACGAAGGAGCCGTCCGACTCCCCCTGGCTGCCGAAGAAGCCGTGCCCGTACTGGAGGAAGCGCACCGGCGCCACCGACTGTCCCCAGACGCTGCGCGGAATCTGGAGCGTGAAGGGCACGTCCGCGTCGCCGTTGCGCGTCACCCGCCCCTGCGCGTCGCGCGCCAGCAGCGCCCCGGGCTGCGCCGACTCCATGAACAACGGCACGCGCAGGGTGCCCTTGATGCGACGGGCGATGTTCGCGTCGACGTCGTCCTTCACCTCCGTCACCGTGACGGCCGGCGGCGTGGCCTCCATCGCCTCCATCGCCAGACGGCGCACGTCGAGCATGTCCCGCGTGACGGCCTCCTCCGTCTCCGTGGTGAAGTCCCACGCGAGCTGGAGCTCCGCGCGCGGCACGCCCGCCGCCACCAGCGCGGGGAAGATGTCGTCCTCGTAGTGCCGCGCCAGCGGCGCCAGCAACGGGTCACCCGCCGTCTGTCCGTCACGGATGCGGCGGAAGCCCTCCGGCACCGGCACCGGCGCGCCGTCCTTCGCCTTCAGCCCCCGCAGCGCGACGATGTAGCGCGCCCCGTTGCGAAGCCGCTCCACCGGCCGCACCAGCAGCGCTCGACGCCCATCGTCCGTCGCGCGCGGGTCCAGCTCCGCGAAGTGCAGCACGCCTTTGGCCGATTCGACGTCGAGCAGCACCGTGGCGCCATCCGTCGCCGCCGTGGGTTGGTACACCGACGGCAGGTTCGCCGCGTCCACGCCTCCCGGGAACAGCGCCAGCAGCTGCGAGGCGTGCGAATAGCCATCCGCCGGGTGCAGGTCCGTGAAGTCGAACACCGTGCCATCCTTCGCCTTGAGCTTCGCGGAGGCGGTGAGCGTCACCCGGTGGCCGGACGGCAGCGCCGCGTCCTCCTTCAGGAAGTAGTCCGAGGGGAACGGCAACAAACAGTCGTACTCCGACGCCAGCGGGTTGCACCCCTCCGGCACCACCAGCGGCGGCAGCTCCTCCGAACCCGAATCCGGCGTGCCCGAGTCCGGACTGCCCGAGTCGGGCACGCCCGAATCAGGGACTCCCGAGTCCGGACGAAGCTCCTCGTCATCCGAATCCGAGCACCCGGTGACCGTCAGCAACGAGAACAGCAGCGCCCACGCGCCGCGCTTCCACATCCGCTCCAACATGGTCGATGTCTCCTCGCGAGAGGCCTGTCGTGATGTCACGAGGATGTAACCGAAACCCTCCTCCGCAAAGCCTTGTCTGACGACACACCGCGCCACGCACAGCCGGGACACGCACCGGGTGCGAGCGCGGGGTTCCGAGCGCGAAGCCCGCCCCCACCCTCCGTGAGAGGCATTGCGTCGACCCACGGGCATCCCATCCGATATCGCGTCAGTCTTTCCCTGCCCCGCGAGGAATCCCGCCATGCAAAGTGTTTCACCGGCGCACGCAGTCTGTGATTGGAGCCCTGACGCCGTGGACGTCACCACCCGACGCCACGTCCCGGCCCTTCGCGCGCCGCTCGACAAGCGTCGCCTGGTGGACGGCCCCTCCGGGCATCCGGCCACAAAGAGGCCAGCCCAGACAGTTCGGGCTAAGCTGCGCCCGTCATGCCATCCGTGAAGCAACTTCGCCCGTTCGCCCTGGCAACATTGGAGGCCTTCCTCGACGCCTCGGGTCCGGTGGTGCTCGTCCAGCAGCCACCCGAGCCGGTCTTCCAGCAGGTGGCGATGCGGCTGGGGGAGGCGCGCACGGTGGGCATGGCGCACCGGACCCGGCTGGTGGACCGCCTCTTCGTCATGCTCCGGGGCTTCGACGCGCTGGAGGTCCACTTCCTGCGCCCCGTGGTGGACGGGCAGGAGCTCACGGTGGGCCGCATGGAGGGCTGCACGCTGGTGGTGCCCGACCCGTCGGTGTCCAAGCATCACGCGACGCTCAAGTGGCACGCGACGTCGGGGGACTGCTCGGTGCGCGACGTGGGCTCCATGAACGGGACGTGGGTCAACACCTCGGCGCTCACCCCCGAGCAGGAGTTCCTGCTGACCGACGGCGACGCCCTGGGCTTCGGCGACGCCCAGTTCCTCTACCTGCGGACGGAGACGCTCCACGCACACCTGCGCATGGCCAGCCCGGGCGCGCGTGGCTGACCGGGGGATGGGAATGTCCTCCGAGGGCCGCGCGTAGGCTGGCCGCCCGGCCCGGGGCCGGGTACGTGCCGCGCATCGGACGCCTCCTCCCGGCGACTTCCCGCTGCGCGGCGGGCGGCTCGCCGCTATGAACTCCGCCTTCGGGTCCGCTGGAGCATATCGATGGTCAGGCCGTTGCTTCTCTCCCTGCTCTACGTGGCGACGTGGGGAGTCCTCCATTCCCTCTGGCCGGCCCTGCTGCGCGGCTGGCGCAGGTGGCTCTTCGGCGCCGTGTTCGTCACCTCCGTGGGGGTATGGCTCTACCCGCTCGTGACCGGGAGGCAGGCGGACATCCCGTCCGTGGTGCGTGCCGCGTCGGTGGGGTGGTCGATCGCGTCGGTCATCGTCGTCCTCGCCGGCACGCCCGTGCTCCTGTTGCGCCGGTGGCTGGAGCGTCGGGCGCGGGTCACCCCGGTGCCCGAGGCCGCGCCGACTCCGGACGTCGTGGTGGCCGTGCCGCCCAGCCCGTTGCCGGGTGGGGGCATCAGCCGCCGCGGCCTGCTGACGAACGTGGGGCGCGCGGTGCCGGTGCTGGCGGCGGGGACGAGCACGGTGGGGATGGCCAGCGGCTCCTCGGGCTTCCAGGTGAAGGAGGTCGAGGTGCGGCTGCCGAACCTCCCTCCCGCGCTGGAGGGGTTCCGTATCGGCCAGATAACGGACGTCCACGTCGGCAACTTCATCGACACCCAGTACCTGGGCGCCGCCGTGGCGGCGATGAACGAGGCCAGGGTGGACCTCCAGGTGATGACGGGCGACCTCATCGACGACCTGGAGCAGCTCGACGGCACCATGGCGGCGCTCGCCGAGTGCCGGGCGCCGCACGGCATGCTGGCGGTGCTGGGCAATCACGAGCACTGGCGGGGGCTGGAAGAGGTGCTCGACGCCTACGCGAAGGTGGAGGCGAAGGGCGCGCCGGTGCGGTTGTTGGTGGACGGCTCGCATGCGTTCGAGCACGCGGGGCAGAAGGTGCGCGTGGTGGGCGTGGACTACCCCATGTCCGGCCGCAGCCACCGGGTGAAGGCCGAGCGCATGCTGCGCTCCGCGCAGACGGCGTTCCGGGACGTGGGGCGCGACGAGGTGGTGCTCTGCCTGTCCCACCATCCGGACTTCTTCGACCTGGCGGCGGAGCGCGGGGCGCGGCTGACGCTCGCGGGACACACGCACGGCGGACAGGTGGCGTTCCTGGGCGTCCCGGCGTTCTGGTTCGCCTTCAAGTACATGCTGGGGCGCTACCGGAAGGGCGACCACCAGCTCTACGTCTCCGGAGGCACCGGCCACTGGATGCCCTTCCGGCTGGGCGTCCCCACGGAGGTGACGGTGCTCACGCTGCGCGCGGCGTGAGCCTCACCGCGGCGGCTGCTGCCCGTACGTCTCGAACTTCTCCAGCACGCGCGCCATCTCCGCGTCGTCGAGGAGCACGGGCTCGCCCACCTGGAGCGCGCGCCAGTACATGGCCGCGAGCGTCTCCACCTCCACCGCCAGCTTGAAGGCCCGGGCCAGGTCCTTGCCCACCGCCACCATGCCGTGGTTCGCCATGAGGCACGCCTTGCGTCCCTCCAGCGCCTCCAGCACGTGGCCCGCCAGCTCCGGCGTGCCGAAGGTGGCGTAGGGCGCGCAGCGCACGGTGGTGCCCCCCGCAGCCGACACCATGTAGTGGAACGGCGGGATGCTCCGGCCCAGGCACGCCAGGGTGGTGCAGAACATGGAGTGCGCGTGCAGCACCGCGCCCACCTCCGGCTTCGCGGCGAGGATGTCCCGGTGGATCCGCCACTCCGACGACGGCGCCCGCCGCCCCTCGTGGCCGCCGTCCAGGCGCATGAAGACGATGTCCTCGGGCTCGAGCACGTCGTAGTCCATGCCCGTGGGCGTCAACAGGAAGCCGCCCTCCACGCGCTGGCTCAGGTTCCCGGACGTGCCCTGGTTGAGCCCCGAGGCATTCATCTTCCGGCACGTGGCAATCATCGCCTCGCACAGCGCCCGGTGCCGACCCTCGCCGCTCATGGCGCCCTCCCCGCCCGCTCCGGGAAGAGCGAGCGCAGCCCCTCCTCCGACGCCGCGCAGACCCCACGTTCCGTGACGAGCGCCGTCACCAGCCGCGCCGGCGTGACGTCGAACGCGTAGTTCGCCGCGGGGCTGCCCTCCGGCGTCACCCGCACCGTCACCACCTCGCCCGACGGCAGCCGGCCGGAGACGTCGCTCAACTCCGCGCCGTCGCGCTGTTCGATGGGGATGTCCCGAACGCCGTCCCTCAACGTCCAGTCGATGGTGGGCGACGGCAGCGCCACGTAGAAGGGCACGCCCGTGTCCCTCGCCGCGAGCGCCTTCAGATAGGTGCCAATCTTGTTCGCCACGTCCCCGGACGCCGTGGTGCGGTCCGTGCCCACGATGCACAGGTCCACCTGCCCGTGCTGCATCAGGTGGCCGCCCACGTTGTCCGCGATGACGGTGTGCGGGACACCATGCTGCCCCAGCTCCCAGGCCGTCAGCCCCGCGCCCTGGTTGCGGGGCCGCGTCTCGTCCACCCACACGTGCACGGGCAAGCCCGCGTCATGCGCCAGATACACGGGCGACAGCGCCGTGCCCCAATCCACCGTGGCGAGCCACCCCGCGTTGCAGTGCGTGAGCACCTCCAGCCGCCCCTGGCGCCCCTTGCGCGCCCACGCCTCCTCCAGCAGCTTCAGCCCATGCCCGCCGATGGCGCGGTTGATGGCCACGTCCTCGTCGCACACCTCGGCGGCGCGGCGCTTCGCGGCGGCCACACGCTCGGAGGGAGGCAGGGGCGCAAGCCGCCGCCGCATGTCCTCCAGCGCCCAGCGCAGGTTGACGGCCGTGGGGCGCGTGGCCCCCAGGAGCGCGAGCGCCCGCTCCAGCGCGCCATCGCTGGCGTCCGCCCGCAGCGCGAGCCAGACACCATACGCCGCGGTGGCGCCGATGAGCGGCGCGCCCCGGACACGCATGGCGCGGATGGCGTGCGCGACCTCGTCCACCGTGGACAGCCGCGCGGTGACGAAGGCGTGGGGCAGCCGCGTCTGGTCGATGATGCCCACCGCCTGGCCGTCCTCCTCCAGCCAGAGGGTGCGCATGGGCTTGCCGTGGACCTTCATCGGTTCAGCATCCGTCCGGCGACGGCGGACAGCTTCCGCGCCAGCTCCGCGTCGCGGGCCTCCGGCGAGGTGATGATGGCGTGGTCCAGCGCGCGCTGACAGCCGTGCCGGCAGGGGCCGTCGTGAGCGCCGAGCAGCGGCACCACGTTGCGCACCAGGCCCCGCGCCTTGCCCGCGTTGCCCAGCAACACGGAGACGACCTGGTCCACGGTGACGGCGTCATGCTCCGGATGCCAGCAGTCGAAGTCCGTCACCATGGCCACCGTCGCGTAGCAGAGCTCCGCCTCCCGGGCGAGCTTCGCCTCCGGCATGTTCGTCATGCCGATGACGTCACACCCCCAGCTCCGATACAGACGGCTCTCCGCGAGCGAGGAGAACTGCGGCCCCTCCATGGCGAGGTACGTGCCCCCCCGGTGCGCGGTGACGCCCAGGCCCTCGCACGCGGCGACCAGCGCGTCGCCCAGCCGCGCGCAGACGGGCTTCGCCATCGACACGTGGGCGACGAGCCCCGGCCCGAAGAAGCTCTTCTGCCGGGCGAACGTGCGGTCGATGAACTGGTCCACCACCACGAAGGCCCCGGGGGCCAGGTCCTCGCGCAGGCTGCCCACCGCGGACAGCGACAGCACTTCCGTCACCCCGCTGCGCTTGAGCGCGTCCAGGTTCGCCCGGAAGTTGATGTCGCTCGGAGGAATCCGGTGGCCGCGCCCGTGCCGGGGGAGGAACACCACGGGCGTGTCCTCCAACGTGCCGAAGCACAGCTCGTCCGAGGGCTCCCCGAACGGCGACGACACCTTCTTCCAGGCGACGTCCTTCAGGCCGTCGATCTGGTACAGGCCACTGCCACCGATGATGCCGATGACGGGCCGAGCGGCGTGGGACATGGCGACCCCCGGTTCGAATCCGGCTGCGTGAAGCCACGCAGCGTAGCGGACCTGTGCCCCACCGTCCCACGCCGCACCCGCCGTCCCAGTTGACTCCCTCGCACGCGCCTCTATATTCAACCTCATGGTTGAGCATGAGGCCAGACGACTCGACGACACGTTCCACGCGCTGGCGGACCCCACGCGGCGGGCGATGCTGCGCAGCCTGTCCCTGCACGAGTGCAGCGTGGGCGAGCTGGCGGCCCCGTTCCAGATGTCGCTGGCGGCGGCCTCCAAGCACATCAAGGTGCTCGAGCGCGCCGGGCTCGTGCGCCGCGAGGTGAAGGGCCGCACGCACGTGTGCCGCCTCGACGCCTCGCCCCTGTCGGACATCCGGGACTGGCTTCGCCACTACGAGCAGTTCTGGAGCGAGCGGCTCGATGTGCTCGAGGACCTGTTGCGCGCGGACACCGCGGCGCCCCCCACCCCCACCCCACCCCGCAGGAAAGGACGCGCCCGATGAGCCCTCCACCCATCCAGGTCCAGCTCCACCGCCACTTCACGGCCGCGCCCGAGCGTGTCTTCGACGCCTGGCTCGACCCCGCGATGCTCAGCCAGTGGATGATGGGGCCCGGCGTCCGGGACGAGGTCCTCCTGCGCATGGCCGTCGACGCCCGCGTGGGCGGCGCGTTCTCCTTCTTCGTTCGCCGGGGCGAGGTGGAGCTGGACCACGTGGGGACGTACCTGGAGCTCGTGCGCCCCCGCAGGCTCGTGTTCACCTGGGCGGTCCAGGTCGGCGCCGCGCCGTTGTCCGCCGAGGACATCAGCCAGGTCACCCTCGACTTCGCGCCGCGAGGTGGCGGCTGTGACCTGACGCTGACGCACGTCATGGACGCGAAGTGGGCCGAGTACACCCGGCGCACCGAGGCGGGCTGGACGACCATGTTCGGCGGACTTGAGCGGATGCTGTCGTCCCCCGTTTCCCCGGAGACGTCCCATGGATGAGTACGGCACCGTCCCGGAGCCACGCGCGGTGCGCATCGAACGTGTGCTGCCCGGCCCCATCGAGCGCGTCTGGGCCTTCCTCACCGAATCCGACAAGCGCGGGCTGTGGCTGGCGGCCGGGGAGATGGAGCCCCGGGTGGGAGGGCGCGTGGAGCTGCGCTTCTTCCACTCCACGCTGTCCCACGAACCCACGCCCCCGCGCTTCTCGCGAGGCGGCGGTGGGGAGGGGCATGCGCAGAGAGGCCACGTCACGGCGTGGGAGCCGCCGCGCCTGCTGCGCTACACCTGGGGTGAGCAGGACGGGACACCTTCGGAGGTCACCTTCGAGCTGAGCGCCCGGCCGCCGGACGTGCTGCTCGTGGTGACCCATCGACGGCTGGACAGCCGGGGCGAGCGGGTCATGGTCGCCACGGGCTGGGACACGCACCTGCGCCTGCTCGCGGACCGCCTGGCCGGACGCGAGCCCCGGGGCTTCTGGTCCACCTTCGAGCGGTTGGAGGGGGAGTACGAGCGCCGCCTTCCGGAGGGCTGAGGAACCAGGGGCCCGCGCCGTCGCCCGCCGCCATGGGCCCGAGGACACCTCACCTTTCCAGGGACACCCTCACCGACAGGAGGCTCCCATGAAGGTCGAAGAGGTCATGAGCACCAACCCCGTCACCTGCATGCCCGACACGGGTATCGAGCAGGCCGCCCGCTGGATGGTGGAGTGCGACTGCGGAGCGCTGCCCGTCATCGACGAGAACAACCGGCCGGTGGGCATCATCACCGACCGGGACATCACCTGCCGCATCGTCGCCAAGGGCAAGGACCCCTACATGCTCGACGTGAAGGACGCCATGTCGCCGTCCGTGGCCACGGTGTACCGCGACGCCAGCCTGGAGGACTGCATGGAGCTGATGGAGGAGAACCAGGTGCGGCGCATGGTCGTGCTCGACGACGATGAAAGCGTCTGCGGCATCGTCACCCAGGCGGACCTGGTGAAGCACCTGAACGCGGAGGGGACCGCCGAGCTGTTGCGAGAGGTCTCCGTCCAGACGCCCGCGCCGTCACAGGTCCACTGAAGACGCGCGGCCTCAGCTCCCACCGAGCGCGAACGCGGCCATGCGCCGCACGCGCTCGGGCCCGGAGCGCTCCAGCACGTCGTTGTGCCCCGCGCCCGGCACCGTCTCCACCACCGCGTGGCGGAAGCGCGCGCCGAGCCGCAGGCCCATGTCCACCGGGATGAGCGTGTCCTGTTCACCGTGGATGATGAGCACCGGCAGCTCCACGTCGGGCGCCTTCGCCAGCGAATCGAAGCGGTCGCGCGCGAGCAAGGACGTGGGCAGGAAGGGCAGCAGGAGCGCGCCCATGTCCACGATGGAGGTGTAGGGCGAGACCAGCATGACGCGCGCGCCATGGCCTCGGCGGGCCATCTCCACCGCCACGCCCGTCCCCAGGCTGCGCCCGCTGAGCACCGTGTGCGCGGGTGTCACGCCCCGCTGGCGCAAGCGCGCGAGCGCCGCCTCCGCCACGGCGTAGATGCCGGCCTCCGTGGGCTGTCCGGGCGACGCGCCGTAGCCGGGATACTCGACGGCCAGGAAGCCCAGCCCGTGCTGGTGGAACACCGCGCCCAGGTCCAATTGGTTCAGCAGCTGCTCCCCGTTGCCGTGGAAGTGCACCACCGTCGGCGCGCCCTCCGGCGCGGGCAGATAGAGGACGTCCACGTACGAGCCACCCTCCAGGGGCAGCCGGTCGAAGCCCTCGCTCGCGGGCAGGGGGATGGGGGCCTTCGGCGCGGGGTACAGCATCGAGCGCTGGAGGAAGAACGCGGCCACGCACAGCCCCACGTAGAGGAAGGCGAGGACGGAGCAGACGATGAGAAGCATGCGGCGTACGCGGAGACGGGCCATGGACCGCCCCAGTCTGCCTCAACCGAAATCCAGCAGCGCCTGCGTGGACAGGCGCAGCGTGGCCGGCTCCCGCAGCCGCGCCGCCGACGTCGCGGAGGGCGCCGCGTCCACGCCCGCGAGCCTCGCCTCCAGCCAGCGCCACATGCCCAGCCGGCGCACCTCCTTCAGCAACACCCGCGTGGGCCCGAAGGCCAGCCGATGCGGCAGGTGGACCTCCGCCCCGGGTCCGAACTCCAGCGGGGGCTCCCCAGGCACCGCCACCGGGTGCGCCCCCTTCGCACATGACAGCAGCATGGAGAGGCAGCGGAAGCGGGGCACGTTGCGCATGAGCACGGACTGCCCCCCGGGAGCTCTGGCGGTGACGCCATCCTGGAGGACGCGGCGCGTCACGTCCGTCCACCACCCCTCCCTGGTAGGCCGCTCGCCAAAAGCGGACCCGATGTCAAACATCACTTGTCACGCGAAGGACGCCCCCCGCCAGGTGCGATGTTGCTTGAACCCAACTCGGGGATGGTCTTCGTATGCATACCAACGACAAGAGCGGGTGTGCCTGGACCCCGCTCTCAATCCCGTGAGGCGTACATGCGCGTACCCCGGCGCGCTTCCCTCCTGCTGGCGTTGTGCCTGCCCCTGGTGGGGGGCTGCTCGGCCTTTGGCTCGGACCCGGAACCCGACGACACCACGGGAGGTGGCCTCGAGGGCCCCTTCGAGCCGCTGGTGGACCTGCGCGCGGACGTGAACCGCGACGGCGTGGTGGACGTGAGCGGGGCCCGGACGGACGAGCCCGGCGAGGACACCTGGAGCGCCGAGCGCGGCGCGGTCTTCCTGGCGAACATCGACGACGACGAGAACCGCTGTCCCTTCAGCCTGTCGTCGGAGACGCTCGATGACGACGCGATGGCGGCCTGCCATGACGCCGCGGACGCCATCGTCAACGGCGAGGACGACCTGGAGGACCTGGCGCGGCTGAGAGTGATGGCCTGGCCCCAGGCGCCCGACGCGACCGTGGCGACGGTGAGCGTCACCGGCCCGGGCGCGAGGAAGGTGCGGCTGTTCAAGCGCAAGAGTGGCACCTTCACGTCGACGCGGGTCGCCAACATCGTGACGCTGACGACGGCGGAGGTGCGCCGTGGCGTGGACGTGGCCATCGAGGCCAACGACATCGTCCGGGATTCCGCCGAGTGGGATGGCTTCGTGGACGTCGTGCTGTCCATGGCGCACGCCAGCCAGCCGGAGAACGTGTTCGTCGACACGGTGCGCATGCGCGTGGCGCCGGTGGTGATGTTCCACCACCTGTCTCCTGCGCGGAACGTGTTCGTGTCGCGGCTGCAGGGAGACCTGGAGTCGGACCGCTTCCGCGCGGACCTGGGCGGCGCGCTCGCGGGCTCCGGCGAGCCGATGGCGCTCTCCGAGTTCGCGGTGGACGACCTGTGGGCCCAGGACTACTTCGAGCCGGCGTACATGTCGATGCCCGCGCCCGGGGGCCGGCAGCACGCCATCCAGGTCAACTATCGCGCGGCCAACGTCCATTGGGACGCGGACCCCTCGGCCACACTGCGCAAGGCGGGCCGCATCGTCTTCTGGCTGCGCGGCCAGGGCCAGGCCGCGGTGCAGCAGTACCAGTTGGACATGTCGCGCGAATCCCAGACGCTCAACTCGTTCGGCAACACGGAGGTCATCCCCCCATACGAGCAGGGAGGGACGAAGTACCCCTTGGGCCGGCTGCTGCGCGGCCGCGGCCCCGACACGGAGCCGGACTTCCAGCCCGACCCCAGCTTCACGCGCATGCTGGAGGCCCAGGCGGTACAGCCGCCGGTGTACCTGGACACGTCATGGCTGGCGGTGGCGCACGTGGACGAGACGGTGAGCTTCCTGCCCGCCGACACCCCGCGCGGGTGGATTGCCCTGGTGGCGGACCCCGCGCTCGCCCGGCGCATGCTGCTGACGGTGCTGGAGCAGGGCCACGGCGACGCGAAGCTCTTCGTGGGCAAGTCCTGGGGCTTCGACCGGCCCGCGGAGGTGACGGTGGCCCACCTGCTGGACAACGCGGCGGTGATGGACGCCTCGGCGCGCGCGGCCGTCGAAATCGATACGCAGCTGTCCGTCCTGCGCGAGGCGACGGGGCTCACCGAGGCGGAAATCATCCGGGTGCCCTTCCTCTTCCAGGACCTGGCCAACGGCGCGGCGGCGTTGCAGCCCGGCACCGTCAACCTGCTGTCGGTGTCGCGCTCGCTCGTCATCGCGCCGGACCCGCACGGGCCGCTGGTGGACGGCAAGGACCCGTTCAAGGTCCAGCTCGAGCAGGCGCTCGCGACCCACGGCATCCGCGTGCACTGGACGGACACCTGGGAGCTGTATCACCTCGGGGGCGGCGAGGTTCATTGCGCGACCAACAGCGCGCGCGCCGTGCCCTCGACGAAGTGGTGGGAGAGCGGACGATGACTCGCCACGAGATTCGCGGCCTGGGCGCCGCCCTGATGTTGCTGTGTGCCTCCGCCGCCGCGCAGACGACCGGGAGCGACGATGGCCTGGACCCGCTGCGCGCGGAGGTCGCTCGCGCGCGGCGAGAGACGCCCCAGGCCTTCGCCGCGCTGGAGGAGGCCATCGGCCGGGTGGAGGTGCTGGACTCGCGCAAGCGCGGCACGCTCGCCTCCGTCTCGCCCTTGTTCACGCAGCTGGGTCCCCAGGCGCTGTGGCCCATGGTGGAGCGCATCGCCTTCGACGCGAGCCTGGCGCAGCCCGCGCGCGCCTCCGCGCAGCTCGCCCTCAAGGTGGGGCTGGTCGAGGCCGCGGGCGCGCTGAAGGACCCGCGCCTGCTGCCCTTGTGGAAGGACCTGCTGGAGGGCGCGGAGGAGCGGCGCCCGGTGCGGCGCGTGGCGGCGGTCGCGCTGGCGAAGCTGGACTCCCCCGAGGCCGCGCAGCTGCTGCTCGCCCTGTCGCGCCAGGAGGGCGCTCGCGGCGCGCTGGTGCGCGAGGCCATGGGGCAGTGCCGCCGGCTGGTGATTGCCCAGGCGCTGGCGGAGGCGCTCGACGCGCGCCCCGAACCCGTGGAGGCCCGTCGGCTGGCGCAGGCTCTGGGGGACGTGGGCTCCGCGTGGGCCTGGAAGACGTCCCAGACGCGGGCGCGCGCCGAGGAGGGCGAGGTGCGCCGCGTGGCGGCCCAGTCCCTGCTGGGCGCGTGGCTGCGCTACGAGGGGGACGTCCGCCAGGCGCTCACGCACGCGCTGCTGCGCGTGGACGCGCAGGAGACGCTGGCCCTCATCGAGGCGGCGAGGACTCGCGAGTCGGGAGGCGGCGACGCCGCGGCGCTGGCCTCGCTGGCCGAGCGCCTGCGCAACAACCCCCTGCGCTGAGGACTCAGGGGGACTCTATCTCCATGCGGTAGCCCACCCCGCGCACCGTCTGGATGGAGAAGCGCGAGGCGCTGTTCCAGCCGAGCTTCTTCTTCAGGCTGGAGACGAAGTTGTCCACGGTGTGGGGGTCGACGACGACGTCGCGGCCCCACACCGCGTCGAGGATGTCGTCCCGGCGCAGCACGCGCTCCTTCTCCCGCACCAGGAAGGCGAGCAGGTCGAACTCGGTGCGCGTCAACTCCACCGCCGCGCCCTCCGGCGTCTCCACCTTGCGCCGGTCCAGGTCCAGCTTGAAGCCGCCGAAGCGCACCCGCTTCGCGGGCGCGCCGCCCCCCGCGCGCCGCACGAGCGCCCCCACCCGCGCCAGCAGCTCGCGCAGCCGGTAGGGCTTGCCCAGGTAGTCCTGCGCGCCCGCCTCGAAGCCTCGCACCACGTCGTCCTCCAGCGTGCGCGCGGTGAGCATCAACACTGGGCTGGTGACGCCCTCCTCGCGCAGGGCGCGGCACAGCGAGTAGCCGTCCCCGTCCGGGAGCATGACGTCGAGCAGGATGAGCTGGAAGGCGCGGCGGCCCAGGTGCTCGCGCGCCTCGCGCACGCTGGCGGCCTCCTCCACGGCGTAGCCGCCCTGGTGCTCCAGGCTGTCGCGCAGCGCGAGCCGCAGGTTGGGGTCGTCCTCGACCAGGAGGATGGTGGGGATGGACTGGGTCATGTCGTCGCGGTGGGTGGGAAGGTGAGCTCGAAGGTGGTGCCCTCGGGGCTGGAGGCCACCACGCGCAGCGTACCGCCATGCAGGCGCATGATGCGGCGGCACAGCGCGAGCCCCAGGCCGCTGCCCGGCACCTCGCGGCCCTGGCCGGGCAGCCGGACGAACTCGCCGAAGACGCGCTCCCAGTCCGCCGCGGGGATGCCCACTCCGTTGTCGCTGAAGCGCACCCGGCCGCCGGGCAGCGCCTCGATGCGCAGGCGCACGGGGTCGCGCGTGTTGTACGCGCACGCGTTGCGCGCCAGGTTGGAGAGCAGCAGCCGCACCAGCTGGGCGTCGGCGCGCAGCGACAGCTCGCCCACCTGGGCCTCCAGCGCCACGGGCACCTTCGACCAGGACTCCAAATCCCTGCGCAGCAGCGACACCAGCTCGTCCACGCGCACCGGCTCCAGCCGGGGCACCCAGCGGCCCTTGTCGATGCGGTTGAAGGACAGCAGGTTCTCCACCAGGAAGCCCAGGCCATCCGCCTCGCGGACGATGCGCGCCGGGTAGTCCCGCGCCTCGGCGCCCTCCGCCAGCCGCCACTCCAGCGTCTCCGCCAGGAGGCGGATGGAGGCCAGGGGCGTGCGCAGCTCGTGGGACACGGTGGCCACGAAGTCGCTCTTGAGCTCCAGGAAGCGGTACTTGCGGTGCTGCGCGAGGAAGGCCAGCGCCGCGATGCCCAGCGCCAGCCCCGCGCACACCACCACCATGCCCGTCTTGAGCCGGTAGCGCCGCTCCAGCGCGTCCTCCGCTCGCGCCCACTCCGGCGTGTCGACGGACAGGGGCAACCCCTCCAACGGGAGCAGCGCCGCGTCCCCCAACAGCCGCACCCGCCCCTGGGTGTCCAGCAGGCCGCGCTCGCGCATCTCTCGCGTGAGCGCCTCCAGCAGCGCGGTGGCGTCCACCGCCACGCCGCGCACCTGGTTGCCTCCGCGCGGCTCCAGGTACCAGCCCGGGCGCACCAGGGCGGGCCCCGGGAGCGACTCCGGCAGGGCCAGCGGCGCGTCCGCCAGCTCGCGGGCCCGCGCCTCGAAGTCATCCACCGGCGCGCCCACCCGCTGGGACAGCGCGGCCACGCGCTCGCGCAGGAAGGCGAAGTCCGCCGGCGTGAAGCGCGAGCGGCGCGACAGCACCAGGCGCTGGAGCCCCTCCATGCGCCCGCCCTTGCCGTCCGCCAGCCCGTCACGCACCAGCGCGTGCATCAACTGCGGCACCGGATCTCCGCGCTCCGCCAGCGACTCCAGCACCAGGAGGAGGCCCGGCACGTCGCGCGTGGAGGCGAGCACGTACTGCGCGCGGTGCTGGAGCAGCGCCATCAGCGCCACCGTGGAGCCGCGCCGGTCGCCTCGCGCGAGCGCGGCCTCCACCGCGCGCGTCCGGGCCAGGCGCTCCGCCCACGGGTCCTCCAGGTCGTCCGCCACCTCCGTGCCCGCGCGCAGCCGCGCGTAGCGCTCCCGGGCGGGCGTGGTGTCCCCGGTGTCGTGGAGCGCGAGCCGGGGCAGCACCTGGACTCCCCGCTCGCGCAGGTACAGGCCCGCGGCCGGGGCCAGCGGGTCGCCGACCGCCGCGTCCAGGGCGGGCCGGGCCGCCTCCAGCCGCTCCCGGAGCGACTGCGTCAGCGACGCGCGCGCGTACTGCTCCAGCGCCTCGCGCCGCGACTGGAGCGACTGGCGCGCGTCCTCGCGCTCGTTGGCGAAGATGCGCTGCAGGGACCCCAGCCCCCAGGCCAGCCCCACCAGGCCGACCAGCATCGCGACGAGCATGGGCAGCAGCCGGCGGGACATGCGCGCCTACTTCCCCGGTCCCGGGACGTTGTCCGCGTCCATGCTGGACAGCGACGACGCGGGCCCGTAGCGGTCCTTGCGCTGGTCCAGCGCGCCGGCCTTCCGGATGAGCGCGCCCAGCTCCACCACGTCCGGCCGCTCCGTCAGCGGCGCGCCCACCTCCCCCCAGAGGGCCTGCAGCCGCGCCCAGTCGAGGGTGCGCGTCCAGTACGAACCCCGGAGCTTCTCCGCGAAGGCCGCGGCCACGTAGGCCAGCCGCGTGGCGGGGGCGGCCTTCGCCGCGCTGGAGCGCAGGGTGCTGGACGGCATCAGCATCTGCACCCGGCGCCACATGGTGTTCTCGCCCTGCTCGTAGAGGATGCGCAGCGTGCCGAAGGCGATGGCCGGCCGCAGCAGCTTCACCTCGTAGATGGCGGTGACGCACGCGCCCTTCGCCATGGGGACGGGCGTCACCTCCTCGTCGTCCGGGGGCGGCTCGGGCGTCGCGCTCTGGTTCTCGTAGCCCACCAGCCGGTAGCGCGCCACCGCGCCGCGCTCGAACTCCAGCTGCACGCCCACGTCCGTGAAGTCCTCCCGCGCGCAGGCGCTCACGCGCACCACGTGGTAGCCCTTGCGGCCCGGTGACGGGAACCCCTCCACCGCGAGGAGGAAGGGGCCCACCTGCTCCCCGGACGCCCCCAGGTCGAAGCTGTTGACGAAGTCCTCCACGCGCACCGACTCCTCGGCGGGGAGCGACTCCCGCTCCAGGTAGCCGCGCGTCAGCGCATACGAGGCCGTGCTCACCTGGAAGGTGTACGTCGAGACGCGCTCCTCCTCCGTGTCGATGGTCGGGTTGACGCCATGGCCCCGCGTGTCCGAGTCCCGCAGGGGCTTGCCCCCGGGGAACATCAGCGAGAACTGGTTGGCGCTGTCCATCTGGAGGACGGGCGTCTGCGGCATCGCCCAGGGCGGCGCCCGGTCGCGGATGTCGCCGGTGCGCGGCGCGGCCATCCAGGCGACGCCGTCGGACTCCAGCCGGAGCGGCGGCGCGAAGGGCGCCAGGGGTTGGAAGGCGGAGCTGGACGCCACGGCCAGCGTGGGGGCGAGCGACACGGGCTGCTCGAGCCGCTGCCCCGCCCTCACCTCGACGTCCGCGCGCGTGACGGAGGCGAAGGCCTCCTTCTCGAAGCGCAGGGCATAGCGACCGGGCGGCAGGCGCAGCGCGTAGCGGCCCTGGGCGTCCGTGGTGGTGGCGCGCTCGGCCTGGAGCACGGGCGACGTCGCGGACACCCTCACGCCAGGCAGCGGCTGCTGGCTCGACGAATGGAGCACGGTGCCCGCGACGGTTCCCTCCTGGCCCGACGCCGGGAGGGCGAGGAGCAGGAGCAGGCAGCAGAGCCAACGCGGGGTCGCGGACTTCATCGTGAAGACGACTCGGCTCCCCTCGGGAGCGGTTCCTCGGGAACACGGCCAGCGTGCCGCAGAAGGGCCGTGCGCTGCATCATGGTTCCATCACGACGCGAGGCAGCCCCTGGCGACTACTTCTCCGCCGTGAAGGGGACGTCCAGCACGGGCCGGGACTTCGCGTCCGGCAGGTCGTAGTGCCACCACTCCATGCGGTTGGGCGTGAAGCCCGCGCCCTCCATCGCCTCGCGGAGGACCTCGCGGTGCTGGCGCGACGCCTCGGTGCCTCCGGCGTAGCCGTGGTGGGCCTCGGGCGTGAAGGTGTCGAAGGGCGTGGGCATCTCCACCTCCTTGCCCTCCAGCGTCACCAGCGTCAGGTCCACCGCCCCGCCCCGGTTGTGGTTGGAGCCCTTGCGAGGGTCCGCCACGTAGCCGGGCACGGGCATGATCTTCCACATCTCCCACTGCACCGCGCGGGGCCGGTAGCAGTCATAGACCTTCAGCCGGTAGCCCTTGGGCCGCAGCACGTCCGCCGCCGCCTTCAGCCTGCGCGCGGACTCCGGCAGCAGCAGGCACCGCGCCGTGTCCGGGTACACCTGGCGCTTGAGGAAGTTGTCCGCCGTCGCGTAGCGCAGGTCCAGCGCCAGGTCCGTCACCACCGTGGTCGCGTCCACCAACGCGGAGGCCTTCGCGCCCGGAGGCTTCGCGGACGGGGCGGGCTTCGGCGCCGGCGGCTTCGCGTCCTCGGCGAGCGCCGCGCTCCCCATCGACAGGCCCAGCACCACCCCCCACGTCCGCGTCGTCATCGTCATGCCCCCACCGTGTAGCGCGTCGGGTCCGGAACGCCCGCCTCCTCGAAGCCCTTCTTGCGCAGCAGGCAGCTGTCGCACCGGCCACACGCGCGGCCTTGCGCGTCCGGGTCGTAGCAGGAGTGCGTCAGGCCGTAGTCGATGCCCAGCTTCACGCCCTCGCGGATGATGTCCGCCTTGCTCAGCCCGGACAGCGGCGCGTGCACCGTGAAGCGCGCGCCCTCGGCGCCCGCCTTGGTGGCCAGGTTGGCCATGGCCTCGAAGGAGCGGATGAACTCCGGCCGACAGTCCGGGTAGCCGCTGTAGTCCACCGCGTTGACGCCGATGAAGATGTCGGTGGAGCCCACCACCTCCGCCAGCCCCAGGGCCAGGGAGAGGAACAGCGCGTTGCGCGCGGGCACGTACGTCACGGGGATGCCGTGGCTCATCTCGTCCGCGGGCCGGTCCTTGGGCACGTCGATGTCCGCGGTGAGGGCCGAGCCGCCCACCTGCCGCAGGTCGATGGACACCTCGCGGAAGTCCCCCACCCCCAGCGCGGCGGCCACCTCGCGCGCCTTGCGCAGCTCCACCGCGTGGCGCTGTCCATACGCCACCGACAGGCACACCGGCTCGAAGCCACGCGCCTTCGCCATGGCCACGCACGTCGTGGAGTCCAGCCCTCCCGAGAACAGCACCACCGCCCGCTTCGTCATCAATCCCTCCGGACGCCCTGAACCTTGTAGGCCGTCTTGCACGAGGTGGGATTACACGTACAGGAGCCCGGCAGGAAGAGGTCCGTCAGCGTGCCGCAGGCCAGCGCCACGTCGTAGCCGTTCTCCGTGGGAGCGGGCGTGCTGCCGTCCGGAATCCCGCCGTCGAAGCCCGCGCAGCTGCGCGAGAGGGCGGTCGCCTGGCTGTCGCTGAAGAGCGTCACGCTCAGCGACTCCTCGATTTGCGAGTCCTTGCAGCCCGTCCCGCACGTGGAGCGGGGCGCCGTCGCGCGCAGCGTGGAGGTGACGGCCTGGGCCTCGAACCGCGCCTCGCGGTCATACCCCTGCACCGTGAACCAGCCCCCGGTGCCGGCGTCCTCCCGGGAGAAGGTGCCCTCGAAGCGGAACACGCCCGCGTCGTCCACCTGGGCGAACTCCGGCATGGAGGCGTCGCAGGTGGTGTTGGCCGGGTCCAGGCGGGCCTCGAACTGGAAGGTGCCCACCAGCTGGCTGCCCGGGAAGACCGGGTCCGAGGAACAGGCCATGGCCGCGGCGACGGCCGCGACCGGCAGGGCGACGAAGACAAGACGCTTCAGGTGCATACGGCGCGAGAGGCTACACGGCTACCCGCGTCCGAGCACGGAAAGGGCCACCGCCCGGAAGGCGCCTCCCCGGGCGAGCACCGCGCCCACATCCACGCGGGACGGGTCACTCCCCCGCACCTCGTCGTCCAGCAGCGCCAGCACGCGCCCGGCCGCCAGCGACGCGGGGACCGCCTCGAAGGCCTTCACCGCCGCCGCCTCGAGGCCGGGCACCGCGCCGGGACGCGCCAGCTTCACGCCCGCCTCGCCCAGCGCCAGCGCCAGCGCGCACAGGAAGCCCAGCTCCACCGGACCGAAGCACGCCAGCGCGCCCGCGCCCAGCACGAGCACCTCGGGGCTCGCGAGGTACGCCTCCACCCCGCCCGTGGGGTCCACGCACACGCGCAGCCCGCCCGCGCCGAGCGAGGCCAGCAGCGGGCGCAGGGCGGCGAACAGCCGCGGGAAGCGCTCCTGCGTCACCCCCAACGCGCCCGGGGGCACCGGGTGCTCGAAGCCCGTGGGCACCGCCAGAGGCAGCATCGACACCGCGTGGGCCGTCGCCGTGCTGGAGGCCAGCGCGGCGCCGATGCCGTCCGCGCGCTCCGCGGCCTCCGTCTGGCCCAGCCCGCGCAGGGCCTCCGCGAACAGCGTCCAGCCGTCCACGTCCAACGGTTGGGCGCGCAGCAGCTCCGGCCACAGCCGCGCGGCGAGCGGCGCGCCTTCGGGCACCGGGGAGAGGCGCTCGGCAGCCAGCCTCAGGCCCTCCGGCGACAACGTCCCCGCGTCGGCCAGACGCTCCGTCAGCCGCGCCGCGGGCGAGACGAGCTGCGCGTCCAGGTAGCCCCGGAGGATGGACTCCAGCACCGCCGGCTCGTCGGTGAGCCGCTCGCGCAGCTGGAGCGCCTCTCCGGTGAGGCCGCGCTGCTCCGCCAGCCGCGCGCGGCGGGCCAGCCGCTCCTCCGTCTCCGGCAGCGCCTCGAGCTGCGCGGCGGCGTCCGCCACCTGCCCCAGCGCCTCGTAGGCGTCCGCCAGCCGCTCGCGGTGCGGCAGGGCCGCGTCCGGGCCCTCCTCCACCGCCAGCCGCTGCGCCAGCGACACGAAGACGGAGGGCTCGCGCGACTCGTCCACCAGCGCCAGCAGGTGACGCAGCGCGGGCAGCGTGGCGCCGTCGTCCTCGAGCGCGCGCTCGAACTCGGCGCGGGCCTCCGCCGGCTGCTCCAGCGGGCTGAGCAGCAGCTCTCCGCGCTCCAGGCGCAGCGCGGCGCGGGCGCGGGCGTCCTCCTCCACCTCGACGAGCCGCGACAGCGTGCGGGCCGCCGCCTCGAAGCGCCCCAGCTCGACCTCCAGCGCGTGGCGCTCGCGCAGCAGCGCCTTGCGCCGGGCGGGCCAGCCCTCCGCGGCCATGGCCAGCGCTTCCTCGCGCGCGTCCACCGGCAGCGCGCGCACGCGATGCAGCAGCGCGTCGGCGAGCACCTCCGGCTGCTCTCCCAGGTGGGGCAGCAGCAGCGCGAGGCGCGGCGCGAAGCCGGCGTCCGACGCCAGCTCCTCCAGGGCGCGCAGTCGCAGGAGCACCGGCGCCCGGGCCGAGCGCAGCACCTCGTCGCGCAGGGCCACGGCGAAGGCGGCGTCACGCCCGGCGGACAGGGCCGCCAGCTCCAGCAACCCCTCCGTGTCGCGCTCCTCGCGCAGGCCCTCCGCGAGCGCCGACGCGTGCGCGGCGTCCGCGTCCGGGAGCGCGGCGAGCGCCCAGAGCGCCTCGCGGGTGCGAGCCTTGTCGCCCGCCTGCGCCGCCATGGCCAGCGCGTCCGTCAGCTCCCCCGCCGCCATCGCCGGCGCGAAGCCCACGTCCACGGCTCGGGCGAAGGCGCCCAACCGGCCGAAGCGCTCCGCCAGCTCCGCGGGCGGCAGCATGTCCGGGGCCTCGGCGGCGATGCGCTCGATGACCTCCAGCGCCTCGCCGTGCTCGCCCGCCCGCTCCCAGAGGTCCGCGGCCTCCAGCAGCAGCGGCGGACGCTCGTCGGGCGCCGCCTGCCGCGCGGCCTGCAGCAGCGCGCGCGCCGCCCGGGGTGCCTCGCCTGACGCCCGGTACAGGTGCGCCACGCGCAGGGACGCGTCCACGTCCGGCTCCGTCGCCGCCGCGGCCCTGGCCGCCTTGAGCGCGTCCGGCAACCGGCCCGCGGCCTCGAAGGCCCGCGCCGCCGCCAGCAGCAGCTGCTGCTTCTCCCGGCCAGACGCCAGCTCGGCGCGCGCCACCTGCACCTCGGCGCGGCGCTCGGGCACGGCGCCCAGCAGCTTCTCCAGCGCCACCAGCGCGTCCGCGTAGCCCGCGCCCGCGGTGCCCCGCGCCACCACCTGCTCGAGCACCTCGCGCGCCGCCTCCTCGCGGCCCGCGTCGCCCAGCAGCCCGGCCAGCTCCAACCTCAGCGCCGCCGCCTCGTCCGCGTCCTCCACCCGCTGGACCAGCCGCTCCAGCGCGTCGACCAGCCGCGCGGGCTCGGCCCGGGTGCGCAGCCCCGCGACCAGCGCGCGCAGCGCGGTGGCGTCCTCGGGCGCGGCCTCGGCGGCGCGCTGGGTGAGCTCCCACGCCGCGGACGCGTCCGCGAGCGACTCGGAGGCCACCGTGGCGGCGGCCAGCAGCAGCTCGGCGGCGCGCGCGCCTCCCGCGGCCTCCGCGCCGGATTCGTACACGGCCAGCAGGTCGCCGTGGCGGCCCAGGGCGCGCAGGCCCGCCACCGCGCGGTCGATGATGACGGCGTCGGCCGGACGCAGCCGCGCCAGCGGCAGCAGCGCGTCGATGGCCTCTCGCGGGTCGTCGAAGAGGTCGGCAGCGCGGCGGTAGAGCACCTCGGCCGTGGCAGTGTCGTCCGCGTTGCGCGCCAATTGGAGCGAGGCCCGGTACAGGCCCGGCGCGTTGCCGGTGCGGGAGTGGACCTCGGCCAGCAGGGACAGCGCCTCGCGGCCGCGCTCCCCTTGCGGCTCCAGCGCGACCACCGCCTCGAAGGCGTCCGCCGCGTCGTGGTACGCGTTGGCGCCCAGCGACGCGTGCCCCAGCCGCAGCCACGTGCGCGCGCGCACGGCCACCGGCAGCGCGTCGCCACCGACCGTCAGCAACCGCCGGTCATAGGGGCGCGCGGCGGCCGGGCCTCCGCTGTTCGCGGCCAGCTCCGCCCGGGCGCTCAGCGCCTCCACGTCGTCGCCCGCGCGGCCCAGGTAGGCGTCGAACGCCTCGGCGGCCAGCAGCACCTCGCCCGCGTCGAGCAGCCGGGTGGCGCGCTCGCGCAAGAGCGGCAGGGCCTCCTCGGGGGGCAGCGCGGCGGCGCGCTGGGACAACAGCTCCGCCAGCCGGCGGACGTCCCCGGCCGCGCGCTCGCGCACGCGCTCGAAGGCCTCGGGGCTCGCCGGGTCCAGCTCGAAGGCCCGGTCCTCGCACAGGAGCGCGCGCTCGCGGGCCCCCGCGGCGAGGAAGGCCCGCGCGGCGGCCAGGTAGCTTCCGGCCGCCTCGGACTCCGGCTGGCGCTGGGCCCGGCGCAGCATCAGCTCCGCCAGCGACTGGTGGTCCCGCGTCTCTTCCAGGAAGGCGCGGTGACGGGCGAAGACGGGCTCGCGGAAGGGGTCCGCCTCGAGCAGCACCGCGTCGAACTCCGCGGCGTCCGCGTGGCGCTTCACCTCGTGCAACAGCTCCGCCGCCTGCGCGGTGAGGTCCAGGTCGTCCGGACGGGCCGCGCGCGCGGCGATGAAGGCCGCGGCGGCGGCGTCGGGGCGGTGGGCCCGGTCGCGGTACAGCACGGCGGCGCGCTGGAGCAGGGCCGCGCGCGCCTGCGCGTCCTCGGCGTCCTCGGCGCACTCCTCGTACCAGGCGGCCAGCTCCGCCAGCCGGCCATCATGCTCCAACAGGCGCGACAGCAACGCCTCCGCGTCGGACAGCGCGCGGTCCAGCCGCAGCGCCTCGCGCAGGTAGACCTCCGCCTGGGCCGCGTCGGACAGCACGCCCAGGTGCAGCCGCGCCAGCCGCAGCCGCAGCGCCGCGCCCTCGCGCGCGTCCTCCAGGAGCGGCAGCGCCCGCTCCAACCAGAGCGCCTCCGCCTCGGCGTCGTCCCGTCGCTCGGCCAGCGCAGCGCCCAGCCGCGCGGTGCCCAGGTCCTCGGCCAGGGAGAAGGCCCGGTCCAGCGCGGCCTCGGAGGCGGCCAGGTCCAGCTTCACGTCGCGCAGCAGCTCCGCGCGGTGGCGCTCGCACGCCGCGGCCTCGGCGGCGCGGCCCTGGGCCTCCAGCAGGTCCCTCGCGTCCGCCAGCGAGCGCAGCGCCTCGTCGACCCGGCCGAGCTCCTCCGCGAGCCGGGCCTCCTCCGCGTGCGCGGCCAGCGTCGCGCCCACGTCCCCCGACTCCAGGCTGAGCGCGGCGACGTGGCGCAGCTCCGCGAGCAGCTCCACCGAGCGCCCCGTCTCGCGGTGGAGCGCCGCGAGCTGACGGCGCAGGGGCAGCGGCGAGCGCGCCATCCCCGCCGCGCGCGACAGCAGCTCCGCCGCGACGGCCGCGTCCGCCAGCACCGCGCGGGCCCGCTCCGCCAGCACCACCAGCCGGCGCACCGTGTCCTCGGAGGGCGCCAGGGCGCGCGCGTGGGTGACGAGCACCTCGAAGGCGCCGCGCGGGTCGTCCTTCTCCAGCAGGCCGGAGAGGTGCTGCACCGCGGCCTCGCACAGCGGCCGGTGGGTGAGCAACGCGCGGTAGGCCCCCATGGCGCGCTTCGCGTCGCCCGCGCTCTCGGCCAGCTCGCCCAGCCGCAGCCACGTCGCCTCGGCCGCCTCCGCGTCCGCGCCGAAGTCCGCCGCGGCGGCCAGCGCCTCCTGGAGCGGCAGCGCCTCCTGCACCGCGCCGCGCAGGTACAGCAGCTCCGCCAGCGAGGCCAGCTCCGCGCCCGTCGCCGGCACCAGCGCGTGCGCCTTGCGCGCCAGCTTCAGCGCGCGGTCCAGCTCCTGCGCGCCCCGCGCGTAGGTGGCGCCCTCGCGCAGCAGCGCCGCGGCCTCCTGCGCGGACGCGCTCTCCGCGGCGGTCTCCAGCAGGGCGGCCGCCTCGCGCAGCTCGCCCCGGCCCGCCACCAGCGCCACCAGCCGGCGGCGCGCGGACGCGTCGGCGGGGGTGAGCCGCAGCGCCTGGCGCAGCGCCGCCTCCGCGGAGGCCGGCTGCGACAGCCGCTCCAGGTAGAGGTCCGCCAGCTCCAGGTACATCGCCGCCGCCTCCGACGGCGCGACGTGCGGGGCCTCGGTGGACAGCAGCTCCGCCAGGGCCTTCCAGTCCTCCAGCGCGCGCAGCACGCGCTGCAGCGACACGGTCGCCTGGGCATGGCGCGGCGCCAGCGCGAGCGCGGCCGACAGGCTCGCCCCCGCCGCCTCCGGCTGTCCCCGGGCCTCCAGCAGCGCGGCGCGCGCCAGCAGCGCCTCCACGCGGCGGGGCGTGGGGCCCTGACGCGAGGCCTCCTCCAGGGCGACGGCCTCCTCGTCCGGGCGCGCGTCGCGGCGGGCCAGCTCCGCCAGGGCGAAGAAGGCATCGCAGCGCTCGGCGTCCGCGGGGCCGAGCGCGATGGCCCCCAGCAGCGCCTCGCGCGCGGGCTCCCGCGCGTCCTTCTGCATCAGCAGCGACGCCAGCGCGAGCATCCGCTCCCGGGCCCGCGTGGACAGCTGGGCGTCCGCGGCGACGGCGCGACGCCACACCTCCAGCTCGACGACCTCGTCGCCGGACTCGCGCGCCAGCTCCGTCAGCGCCAGCAGCAGCGGCGCGGGGCGGCGGGCCAGCTTCGCGGCCTCGGAGAAGTCATCCCGCGCGGCGGCCACGCGCCCGGCGGCGCGGTGCAGCAGCGCCCGGCGCGCGAGCAGCTCCGCGCGCGCCTCGCCCGAGGCGGTCGACACCAGCGCGCCCAACAGCTCCAGCCGCTCCGCCTCCTCGTCGTGCGAGCCCGTGCCCGGAGGGGGCAACAGGTCCAGCAGCGCCTGGGCGGCCCACGTGTCCTGGGGCTCCTCCAGCCGCAGGCTGCGCAGCGAATCCACCGCGGCGCCCGCCCGGCCCAGCGCCAGCGACAGCTCGGCCAGCTCGCGGCGGGCCGCGCGGCGCGGCTCTCCGGACAGGCGGGGCCACAGCTCCACCAGCAGGTCCGCGAGCGCCTCGCGCGCCCCGGACTTGCGGTGCAGCGCGGCCAGCTCCACGCGGGCCTCCAGGTCCTCCGGGGCGCGGGCGCAGTACTCGGCCAGCAGGCGGCGCGCGGCGTCCGCGCGGCCCGCGCGCACCGCGGCGCTGGCGGCCTTGCGCGTGAGGGCCACCCGCTCCGCCTCGCGAGGCGCGTCCGCGTCCACCGGCGGCAGCGCCAGCACCGCCTCGAAGTCCTCCAGCGCGGCGCGCGCGTCCGTGGGCAGCCGCAGCTCGCCCCGGCGCTGGCGGGCCGGCGCGAAGGTGGCGTCGCGCTCCAGCGCGTCCGCGAGGAAGGCCTCCTCCCGGCTCGTCCCCGCCGCGAGCAGCGAGGCGCGGAACAGGAGCTTCGCCCCCGCGCGCGCCTCCGGAATCAACGCGGCCCTGCGCGCGTACAGGCGCGCGGCCTCCAGCTTCTCGCCGCGCTCCAGCTCCAGCTCGGCCAGCGACTCCAGCACCTCGGCGGCCAGCGGCCCCTGGGGGCTGGCCTCCAGGGCCGCCGACAGCCGCAGCAGCGCGGTGGCCTTCTCGCCCCGCTCCAGCAGCGCGCGGGCGCTCTGGAGGAACAGGGGCGCGGCCTCCTCGGCGCGCTCGGCGCCCATCAGCGCCTGGGCGCGACCCGCCCACAGCTCCGCCAGCGCCTGCGTCTCGCCGGCCTCCGTGTAGAGGGCCTCCAGCCGCGCCGCGAGCGCGTCGTCCAGCCTGCGCAGCGGCAGGGCCTGCGCGTAGGCGGCGATGGCGCCCTCGCGGTCGCCCAGCATCTCGCACGCGCGGCCCAGCCGGGCCCGCACGTCCGCCAGCTTCTCCGGCGCCGCGGTGCGCGGCAGCGTCGACAACAGCGTCTCCAGCGCGCGGCGCGCGTGCTCGGGGCGCTCGCAGCGCAGGGACAGGTCGGCCAGGTCCAGCAGCACGGCGGAGTCCGGCGCCAGCCGCGCGGCCTTCTCCAGCGCCACCAGCGCGTCGCCCACGCGGCCCAGCCGCGCCTCCAGCACGCCGGCCAGCTCGCGCAGGGCCGCCGCCGCCAGGCGCTTGTCGCCCTGCGCCTCCGCCACGCGCGCGCGCTCCTCCAGCGCCGTGGACAGCCCGGCCATGTCCGCGCGCTTGCGCTGCAACGCGCACAATTCGCCCAGGGCCGGCAGGTCGTCCGGCTCCGCGCGCAGCACCTCCTGGAGGGCATGCACCGCCAGGTCCAGGTCGAAGGCCAGGTCGCGCGCGGCCACCGCGAGGCGGCGGTACTTCTGCGCGCGGTCCTTCACGTCCGTGGCCAGCCGCGCCAGCGCCGTCAGGCACCGCGTCAACAGCGGCCCGTCGCGCCGCGCCTCGGCCAGCGCCAGCAGCGACTCCAGCGCGGGCCGGTGGTCCGCGTCCGCGTCGAGCGCGAGCAGGAGCAGCCGCTCGGCCTTCTCCGGCTGCTGGAGCCGGCCCCGGTACAGCTCGCCCGCCTCGGCCCACAGCACGGCGCGCTTGCCGGACTCGTCCTGGAGCGCGGCGGCCTTCTCCAGCGCCTCCGCCAGCTCCTGGCCCTTGCCCGTGGCGCGGAAGTACGGAATCAGCTCCTCGAGCGCCACCGCGTCGCGCGGGTCCAGCGCGAGCGCGGACTCCAGGTGTTCGCGTCCGCGCGCGGGGTCGCCCAGCCGCGAGCGGTACAGCCGCGCCAGCGCGTGGTGGCTGGCGTGCGCGGCCTGGCGCACGCCCTCCGAGCGCGGCGCGGGCCCCGCCAGCTCCAGCGCCTGCTGGTAGCCCGACAGCGCCTCCTGCAGCCGGCCCAGGCCCTCCGCCACGCGCGCGGCGGCGAACAGCGGCTCCGGCTCGCCGGGCAACAGCGACACCGCCTCGCGGTAGCGCAGCAGCGCGTTCTCCGGCTGCTTCAGGCCCTCTTCCCACACGCGGCCGGCCATCAGGTCGGCGTGGCCCACCCGATCCAGCTCGTGCCGGGCCATGGCCACCTCGCGCAGGCGGTCCAGCGCCTTGAGCGCGCGCAGGTGCTCGTCGCCCCGGTGGCACAACTCGCCCAAGAGCAGCAGCGCGTCCGGGTGGTCGGGGGCCAGGCGCAGCGCGGCCTCGCAGTGCAGCCGCGCGCCGGCGATGTCGTCCTCCGTCTGCGCGCACAGCCGCGCCAGGTGCACGTGCGCGTCGGCGGCCTCGGCCGGGTCGCGGGCGAGCGCGGCCAGCCGGCGATACGCGCGCACCGCGCCCGCGCGGTCGCGGGCCTGGTCGGACGCGCGGGCCAGCGCCTTGAGCGACGGCAGGTGGTCGGGCTTGAGCCCCAGCAGCTCGTGCAGCGCCTTCACCGCCACTTGCGGCGCGGTGTCGCGCGAGCAGCGCGCGGCGGCCTCGGCGGAGAAGAAGGCCGCGGCCTCCTCGGAGGTGCGGCGCGCCAGGGCACACAGCGCCAGGTAGCGCTCGGCGGCGCGGGCACCCTCCCCGCGGCGCTCGCGCACCACGGCCTCGCCCCACAGCGCGGCGGGGCTGCGGTCCCTGCGGCGCAGGAGCGTGGCCGCCACGTCCAGCGCCAGCTCGTGCGACTGCGGGTCCGCCACCAGCAGCGACAGCAGCCGCTCCGCGGCGAAGGGGTGCGCGTCCTGCGCGTCCCCGGCCTGCAGGTACAACGCGCGCGCCTCGGCCAGCCGGCCCTGGGCCACCAGCGCCTCCGCGTCCGCGAAGGCCCGGGCCCCCTCCAGCGTCAGGAGCAGCTCCTCGTCCGGCGCGGACGGAGGCGGCAGCCCGCCCGACGCGAAGCGCAACCGCAGCCCGGTGCTGGAGACCTCCGCGGCGGACAGCCGCGCGGTGTCCAGCGTGGGCATCTTGTAGCCCCGGCTCACCGCCGCCAGCTGGCACAGCGCCGGCAACACGCGCGTGGAGAACCCCGTCGCGCCGCGCGCCTCCACGTCCGGCAGGAGCGCCATCGCGCCCACCGCGGCCGACAGCAGCCCCGGCACCTGCACCGACGGCGTGGCGGAGAAGCCGTAGAGCCGGACGTCGTAGAGGTAGACGGCGAGCCGCTCCCCGTCCGCGTCGAAGGCCAGCTTGAAGGTGAAGGGCGTGCGCTCCGGCGCCGGCAGCCGCCCCTGGCCCTCCAGGTAGCCTGGACGGAAGTGCAGCCGCAGCTCCTCGATGCCCGCCAGCCGCCCCGCCAGCTCCGCCACCCGCCGCGTCACCAGGTCCGCGTCGATGGACAGCTCCAGGAAGCCGAAGTTCAGCTTCTTGCGCTGATAACGCGTGGCCCCGGCGCTGACGTTGAAGGGGAAGCTGACGTCCGGAATCTGGAGCGCGAAGTCGGAGATGCGCAGGCCCGGCATGACCTCGAGCGCGGGGAAGCCCACGAACGCCCTGCGGTCCAGCAGGCGCAGCTCGGGTGCGGCGGCGCGCGCGTCTTGCGCCGCTGTGGGCTTGGAGGAGTCGCTCTCGTTGGCCATCGCGGGAGCCTGGACGCTACCACGTCCTCCAAGCCCCCGAAATTTCTGGCAAACCCCTTGCCTGGTGGCCAGACGACGGTCCCGGGGGTCCTGGGGACGGGCACATGCGGTTCGTCATGCGTCCGGGACCGAAGTCGGACAAGATGCGCCCGGCGTGCTGGCCCCCGACTCCCTCGTCCTCGACGGTCGCTTCCGGGTCCTCCGTCCGTTGGGTTCGGGCGGAATGGGTGAAGTGTACCTGGGCGAGCAGGTCTCGCTGGGCCGCAAGGTGGCCATCAAGGTCCTCCACCACGACCTCAACGCCCAGCCCGGCATGGCGGAGCGCTTCAAGCGGGAGGCCCGCCTGTTGTCCGCGGTGGAGCACCCCGCCGTCGTCCGCATCGTCGACTTCGGCGAGTCGGGCGATCACGCCTGCCTCGTCATGGAGTTCGTCGAGGGCGAGAGCCTCTACGACGTGCTCACCACCGGGGGCCCGCTGCCGCCGGGGCGCGCCCTGCCCCTGCTCCAGCAGCTCGCCGAGGGGCTCGCCGCCATCCACGACAAGGGCATCATCCACCGCGACCTGAAGCCGGAGAACGTCTTCATCTCCCCCGGCGCGCGCGGGGAGCAGGCGCGGCTGCTCGACTTCGGCATCGCCCGGCTGGTGGAGCCGGACGCGCAGAGCAACGTCAGCCAGATAGGCGTGGTGCTGGGCACCCCCGAATACCTCTCGCCGGAGCAGGCGGTGGGCGCGAAGGTGGACACGCGCAGCGACCTCTACACCTTCGGCGTGCTCATCTACCGCGTGTTGTCCGGGCGCCTGCCCTTCGATGGCCCCCAGGCCCGGCACTACCTGTCGCAGCACGCCTCGCACGCGCCCCTGCCGTTGGACAGGGCGGCGCCCGGCCTGACGCGCTACATCGGCCTGCTGTCGCTGGTGATGAAGCTGTTGGAGAAGGACCCGGCCCGGCGCCCCCAGAGCGCGCACGAGCTGGCGGACGCGCTGGCCGCCGCGCACGCGTCGCTCTCCGCGCTCACCCCCGGACTGGGGACGCCGTCGTACAGCGGCTCGCACGCGCCCGTCACCACGCCCTCGGGCACGTCCGTCTTCGGCGCCGCCGACACGCCGGGAAGCTCGGGCCGAAGCGGCACCGCCGTCTTCGCCGGTGCCCCCGCGCCGAGCCACGGCACCGCCGCGTTCGGCGTGGCGAGGACGGCCACGGGAAACGACCTGCCCCTCCCCGCGCCCGTGGCGATGCGCACGGGCACCGCCGCCTTCGGCACCCGCCCCTCCGGGGGCACGCCGTCGCTGTCCGGCAGCACCTCCCCGGTGAAGCCGCAGAACCTCACGGTGATGCTCACCGACCTGCAGGGCTTCACCGAGCGCACCAGCCGCCAGACGCACGAAGAGAACGCGCGGATGCTGGAGACGCACGACCGGCTCCTGCTCTCGCTGGTGAAGGAGCACGAGGGCCGGCTGGTGCAGAAGCGCGGCGACGCGCTGCTCGTGGTGTTCCGCTCCCCCACCTCGGCCGTGCTGTGCGGCATGGCCATGCAGGACCGGCTGTGGCGGCACAACCAGACGGTGCCGGAGGAGGAGAAGCTCCACGTGCGCGTGTGCCTGCACGCGGGCGAGGTGCTGCTGACGGCCGACACCGTCCTGGGCGAGCCCATGGAGGTGGTGGAGGCGGTGGAGCATGTTGCCGTCGCGGGCGAGGTCACCTTCACCGAGGCGGTGAACCTGGCGCGCAATCGCGCCGAGGCGGACGTCGAGCCGCGCGGCACCATCCACCTGCCCGGCCGCGAGGAGCAGCTCCAGCTCTACCGCGTGCGCCAGGCGTCGGAGGGCCCGCCGTTCGGCGACCGCTTCGACCGCCAGGGCGGCCTCGTCGCGAGGCTCTTGCCCGCGCTCCAGCGCACCCGACAGAAGGCCCTCGCGCCCCTCACCCACCTGCGCGCCGTCCCCCTGAGGGAGGGGGCCAGGAGCACCCTCTCCTCCGTGCGCGCCCAGCTGTCGCCCGGGAAGCTGGCCGGGCACGCGCGCGCGAGCGCGGCGTGGGCGCGCGCGAAGCCGCGTCAGGCGGCGGCCGTGGCCGGGGCGCTGGTGCTGCTCGGCGGGGGTATCGCGGTGGTGGCGCACCTGAACAGCCCGGCCGTGCGCGCCATGTCCCTCCTCCAGGAGGGCAGGACGAACGAGGCGCTGGCGGTGCTGGACGGGGCCTCGAGCGACGACCAGAAGCAGCCCTCGGTGCGACGCGCGCTCGCGGCGGTGCACCACGCGCTCGGCAACCACGACAAGGAGCAGGCGCTGCTCGCCACGCTGGATGGTGACGACCGCGCGGCGGTGGAGGACCGCGTGCTCGACGGGCTCGCCGAGGACTTCGGCGAGCGCGAGGGCGACAACGGCCTGCGCAGGCTGCTGTCCAACATCCCGAAGGAGCGGGTGCGCCCCTACTTCCTGGACCTCGCCCGGGGCGCGTACTCCGCGCGCCAGTGGGGCGCCCTGCGCTACCTGGAGTACGTCCAGGCGACGGAGGGCATCGACCTGGTGGAGGCCTACGTCAAGGCGCTGGAGGGCAAGGACTGCAACCCGCGCAGGCTCGCCGCGAAGCGCCTGGGCACCCTGGGCAACGCGGACGCGCTCCCCGCGCTCATCCGCGTCGCCGAGCCCACCACCAAGGGCAACGACTGCGGCCGGGACGACGCCAACCGCGCCATCCAGGCCATCCAGAAGTCCCGCAAGGAGCCTCGCTAGTCGTCGTGCCGCGCGTGGCCGCGCTTCTTGCCCCGCCCGTGGCCATGGCCATGACCGTGGTCGTCCCAGTCGTCATCGTCCCAGTCGCGCCGCTCCTTCATCTTCTCGTCCACGTCGATGAGGCGGCGGGACCAGGCGTCAAACTCGAACTCCACCTTGCCGCGTCGGTTCCGACTGGAGGCGAAGAACTCCACCTCCCACCGGTCCCGCCCCTTGCGGTCGACGTCCTTGAGACGACACTCGTAGCCCCGTGAGCGGCACTGCCGGAAGCCCAGGTCCACGGCCTCGTCGCGAGACATGGCCACCGGACGTGGCGGAGGCGGAGGCGGGTGCTCCGGCGCGGGACGCGGCGAGCGCGTGTGGACGACACACCCCGAGGCGAGCAGCAGGCTGCCGACAAGCAGAACGATTCGCATGCCCGACATGACGCAACAGCCGTCGTGCTGTTCAAAGCCACGCGGGGTGCGGGCCGTCCGCTGGAAAACTACAACCCGTCGGGAGACGCGAACGCCACGAAGAGCTCGCCCGTGAGATACGCGCGGGAGTGCTTCGTCGCGGGGCGCAGGTAGTCGTTCACCACGGGGCCGCCCTCGGCGAGCTGGTGCTTCTCCGGGAACGCCAGGTTCATCCGGCTGCGGGCCACGCCCTTGCTGCCCCGGTGGATGAAGGTGATGGTGCCATCGTCGCCCAGGCTCTCCACCACGCCGACATGGGTCATCCCGTCGTTGCGCCGCCCGTCGCGGTTGCGGTCATACGTCTCGCGGAAGAAGACGAGGTCGCCCGGGCGAGGCGCGCGGTGATGGAGGCGGCCGGACTCCGTCGCGCGGCGGAAGATGGCGGAGACCGCGTTCTCCCCCGCGAGGAAGCCATGGGCGACCAGGTCGATGCCCGCGGACAGGTACGCCAGCCGCACGAAGCCCGAGCAGTCGTTGGGCACGCCCCGGCTGACGCGGCTCAGGTTGCGCTCCCCCACCAGCTGGATGGAGCGGTTGACGATGAGTCGCGCGAACTGCATCGGCGTGCGGTACGCCGACCAGAAGCCCTCCACGTCCGACGACGGGTCGGTGACGAGCGCCACCGCCTCCAGCGCCGCGGCCACCACGCCCGTCACGAGGGGGCGCGTCTTCTCCTCCGCGACGACCGCGGACACCACCGCCGGCGTCTTGTCCTCACGCGTGGGCTCGGGGGCGGACGTCGCGACCCGCGCTTCCGCCGCGGCCTTCTGCTCGGGCTCCATCGCCACGGGAGCGGCGGCCACTCCCGGCGGCGGCGCGATGGGCCCGGGGGCCTCGGCCCGCGTCGGCGCGGCGATGCCCGCGGGCGCCTCGACCACCACGTCCGGTGCACGGGCTGAAGTGACACGCCCCGCCTCGAGGGGTTTCACGGTGGCGCAGCCGACGAGGGCACACAGCGGGACGGTGACGAACAGGTGCAGACGGAACAACCGCGGTCCTCCCGGAGACGTTTGGGGGACCGCATTCAATCCCACCTTTCGGGTCCGCCGCCAAGAACTCGAAGTGTCACCCCTCCCAGGTCGCGAGCAGGGCTCGCACCCGCGCGTACCTCTGCAGGAGCGTGGCGCGGTAGGCGCTGAGCATCACCATGGACCCGATGACGAGCAGCCCCAGCAGGAACAGCGAGGCCGCGGCGACGCGGTGGTCGCGCATGCCGAAGCGCACGAGGTTCGCGGCGATGCACGTCACCAGGAAGCCCGTGCCCAGGTACACGTAGGAGCGGATGCGCAGCGCGATGCCGAAGCCCACCCCCACCACGCACAGCACGACGCACACGAGCATCGAGCGGCCGTCGCTGAACATCAGCGGCTTCCACGCGCCCGCCACGTAGATGACGGTGATGGCCACCGCGCGCAGCCGCGCGTACGTCTCCACGTCGATGGCGCCACGGAACACGCGCAGCAGCGCGAGCAGCGAGAGGCCCGCGGGGATGACGTAGAACTGTGGCTCGCCGCTGCCGGTGCCCTGCCACACCAGGAAGAGGGCCGCGTTGAAGGCCACCACCGACACGAACGTGGACAGGCTCCTGCGCGAGGGATGCGCCGCCAGCGCGGCGAAGTGCGCGGAGTGCCCCACGAGCAGCGCGGCGACCTGGAGCGGCTCCCCCCAGGGCGCGGAGAGCAGGCCCGCCAGGGGGAAGAGATAGGCGCCCCACAGGACCGGTCGGCGGAACACGGCCAGTCCCGCGCCCTCGCGCTGGACGAAGAAGTAGAGCCCCGTGAAGAGCGCGCCTCCCACGAGCGCCGCGAGGCTGTCGGCGGCGCTCGGGTGCGCGCCCATGCCGAGCAGGCGCACGGACAGGTAGCCGAGCACGAGGACAGCCTGCGCATGGAAGGCGGACAGCTCGTCCTCCTCCACCGCCGCGCGGCGCACCAGCGTGAACAGCAGCGCCGCCAACGCGACGCTGGAGACCAGCGCCTCGCGCAGCCCGTCACCGACCGCGCCCAGCACCATCAGCCCCAGCAGCACCTCTCCGAGCGCCACGACGGTGAAGCCATGCCCCACGCCACGCCGGAGTCCCCGCCCCGCCAGCAACAGCGCCAGCACGGCGAGCACGGCGCTGGCCGCGCCGAAGTACGGGAGGATGAAGGCCGAGCCCCGCCCCGACGAATACACCGCGCCCAGGTGCATCAGCCAGCCATGCACCGCGGCGAGCGAGGCCAGCCACCCCACCACCTCGCGCTCGCGCCGGCGCAGCACCACCGTCCACGCGGCCCCCAGCGCGAAGAGGATGCTCAGCGGCATGCTCACGTGCTCGAGGTCCCTCAGGCCCCAGAGAGCCAACAGCGTCAGCACCCAGCCCCCATGGTGCAGCGCCGCGCCCACGCGCACGTCCCTCGCGTCCAGCGCCAGGCCCGCGAGGCACAGCACCAGGCCCGCGCCACCGACGACGGCGGGCGCCCACGCGAAGGGCACCGCCGCCACGAGGGACACCGCCAGCAACCCCGTCGCCACGCTCGCCATCCAACGCTCGCGCGCGACCATGAGCACCACCGACGTCAGCCCCGCGCCCACGGCCACGAGCGGAGGAAGGCCCCCCGGACCGGAGTCCGCGAGCCGGCCCACCAGCAGCAGCCCCAGGACGCCAACGCCGCCCACCCACAAGGGCTCGCTCCAGGTGCCCTCCAGCCCCGGCGTCACCTTCGCGGCCGCCCAGGACAGGCGCTGGTGCACCTGGGACGTCTGGCACAGCGCGGAGAGGAGCGCCGCGCCCAGCGCCACCGCGACGAGCGCGAGCCCCGCCTCGGGGCGCCACTCCAGGAAGCGATGGGCGTCCGTCTGGCCCACCGTGGAGAGCGCCAGCAACCACACGGCGGGCGTCAACAACCAGCGCAGCGACAACAGGAACGCGGAGGCGAACACCACCAGCGCCGCGCCGGCGAGCGCGATGGACGTGGGCGCATCCAACAGGGGCACCGCCGCGAGGACCAGCGCGACGCCGACCGAGGCCCGGCGCAGCAGGGCGTCCGGCGGCGAGCGGAAGAAGGACCAGAGCACGGAGGGCGCGTGGTGCTCCGCCAGCGCCAGCAACAGCAACAGGCCGGTGACGACGGGCCGTGCCTGGGGCGCGGCGAGCATCAGGAGCGAGGCGCCGCTGACGCGCAGGAAGGGCTGGGGGCCCGGCATCAACGCCAGCGCGGCGGCGATGGCATACAAGGCCACGGGGTCCATCCAGAACGCCGCATGCGACAGGAACGCGAAGGGCGCGACACACCCGAGCGCGATCTGCATCCACTGGGACATGGCGTTGCGGGCCGCCACCTCGTTCGAGCGCAGCACCAGCGACGACAGCGAGGGGACGTGCTCGACGCCACGCACCAGCGCGAGCGCCACCAGGGGCAGGACCTGGACCCAGCCAGGCAGGCCCTCTCCGTACGCCAGCAGCGCCACGGCCGTGTAGGGCACGCAGAGGCTCGCGAAGAACGGCCGCCGGTTGGCGCGCGTCCACAGCAGCGGCAGCACCACGATGGCCGCGACGAGCAGGAGGAAGCTCTCGGGCGCCCAGGTCACCACCACGATGCCCAGGCCCACCATCGCGCCCACCGTCGCCACCATCGAGAAGCGGTGGCCCCCCGCGCCCACGCGCAGGACGGTCGGCACCTCCTCGAGCACCGCGAGCACGCTGAGCACCACCGCCAGCGCGAGCATCTCGACAGGCCCGAGAGATGCCACGCCCGCGAGTGCGTACAGACAGGCCACGCCGAGACTCACGGAGGCGAGGAGCGCCCGCGCGGTGAGCAGCGACGCGACCGCCGCGCCCAGCAGGACTCCCGACACGTCCGAACTGCCGGCCAGGTGCGAACACATCAGCGGGAAGACCATCGCCACCAGCGCCGCGACCGTGGTGCTGGCGCTGCGTCCCCAGCGCACCGCCGCGAGCGAGGAGCCGAAGCCCCAGACGATGAGCAACCCCATCGAGCGCTCGGGGGTCATCCAGCCACCCCACGGCTCATAGTTGAGCCGCATGTCCGGCAGCATCGCCAGCGCGGCGATGACGACGGCGATGGGGCGCATCCAGGAGAATTCCCGAGAGGCCACGGCGACCGCCGCCGCCGCGACGAGCACGGTGACGCCCAACAGCGGGGGCTCGGCGAACACGCCCCAGCCGAGGCCCACCACCGCGTAGAAGAACGCGGGCAGCCCCAGCAGGCGGACCAGCCCCCCACGCGTCCCCAGCACCGCCAGCGCGAGGGCCACCGCGACGAGCCACATGCCGCCCTGGTACCGCGTCAGACCGTCCAGCAGCTTCGGGAGGACCCACGCGGCCAACCACGCGCCATAGGCCATGGCGGCGGGGCTCCGCAGCGTCCAGGCCACGACGAGCGCCGCCGCGCCAGAGAGCACCATGCCCGTGCCCGACGCGAAGCCGACAGTGCTCGCCAGCCCCATCAGGACGCCGCCGCTGGCCAGCAAGGCCACGATGGGCGAGAGCAACGAACGCGTACGGGCGGTCGACAGCAACACCACCCCCGACAGCAACAGCGCCACCACTCCGGACACGGCGGAAGCCGTCGCCGAGTCCGCCACCCGGATCGCCAACACCGGCACCAGCAGCGTCAACAGGGCGCCGACGGCCGTCAGGTAGAAGCGCTCCACCAGCAGGCCCACCGCCAGACAGATGAGCGCCACGCCGAGCACGCACCACAGCCCGGGACGCGAGTCGGGACCCGCCAGGGAATAGAAGGTGAACAGGACGCTGGCCACGGCGGTGGAGCGCAGCAGCACCTCCGCGAGAGCGGTGTCCCGCGCCTGCCCCGTGCGCTCGCCCCGCCACAGCCGAGTGACCGCGAGCACCACCCCCGCGACGACGAAGGGCAGCGCGGTCAGCGCTCCGTACTGCACGGGCAGCGGCTCCGCGTCGACGTAGCCGAGCCGGAGCTTGAGCGCGTCGATGAGCTGACGCAGCGGCCCGGGGACGAGCTGCGCGACGGAGGAGTAGGCGAAGTACGCGGCGCCATAGGCACCGTAGGCCCACGGCAGCCGGGACACGGCCCCCTTCGTCAGCGTCACCATCGTCCAGGTGATGATGGCGGCGGTGACGAACAGGCTCGGCGCGGGAGCCCCCACGGAGCCGATGAGACACATCACCTGGACCGCGGCGACCCCGAGCGTCAACGCATCCGCGCTCCGCTCCGGAGGCAGGGGCCGGAAGCGCAGCGCGGTGGCCAGCAGGAACGCGCCGAAGGGCGCGTAGATGCCCAGGTGCGGCACCCCGCCCACCGCGGCGAGCGCCACGTGCAGCCGCACCGCGTGGACGAGCAGCAGATACAGCGACGCCCCCATCGCGAACGCCAGCGCCAGGGTGTCACGCGGCTGGGGGACGGGCCTCGTCGCGACGAGGAAGAAGAGCACGCACGGCAGGACGTTGAGCCACAGCGCCGCAGCCCCGAGCCGCGCCGCGAGCGGCGCGAGCCCCATCATCAGCGTGCCGAGGACCAGGCCCATCTGGACGAAGGGCCTCGAGGGCGCATCGGACGCGTCCGCGGGCTTCCTCACGAGGACGGCGGCGACACCGGACCAGACCACGAGCAGCGGGACGAGCAGCGCGGTGTTCACACCTCCCAACGACACCATGTCCCCGAACGCCATGGGCCCGAGCGCGACGCCCGCGAGCGGCGCCGACGCCGAGCCGATGAGCCCGAGGATGCGACCGGGGTTGCGCAGGGCCTCGCGCCGCGCGAGGTAGGCGCCCAGGAGGGAGAAGCCCGCGGACTGGCCGGCCGTCAGGGCGAAGACGGTGAGCGAGCGGAAGCCGGAGGACATCCCCGCCCAGCTCTCGAAGACGAAGTACAGGGCGCCCGAGAGGATGAGGAACGCACCGACGAACCACATGATGCTGTCGTAGAGGAACGGCCTCCACACGCGGTCCCAGGTGGAGGTCTGCTCGACGATGCGGGCCGTCACGCTCGGGCGGCGCGGCACCTCGAACATGGGCTCCGCCTCGTTCTCCGGCAGGGGCGGTGAGCCGAAGGACTCCGCGGGAGCCCCATCGTGCGTCGAGCGCGGAGGCACTCGCGCGCCCGTCTCCTCGTCCTGGACGCGCGAACCGGGTTCAGCTCCCGAGTTCCGCCCGTCCCATGCGACGTCCTCCTCGCCCACCGGCTCGCGCCCGACTTCGTCTCGATTCGGCGTCGAGAGGAGCGGAACCGTCACCCCCTCCTCGGCGGGAGCGTCGCGCGACACCTCACGGGACGACTCGACGCCCACGGGCCCTTCGCCATGCGCCCCCACCGGGGAGGCACCGGCCACCAGCGACTCGGCCCCCACAGCCTCATCACGACGCGCTCCCAACGAGGCGGCACCGGCTTCCAGCGACTCGATGCCTACAGTCTCATCACGGCGTGCCCCCACCGGGACGGCACCGGCTTCCAACGACTCGGTCCCTGCGGCCTCATCACGACGCGCACCCATCGCGGCGGCACCGGCCACCCGGGACTCGACCTCCGCGCGCCCCGCATCCAGCACCTCGCGCTGCCCCACCGACTCCGGCCGCGCCCCCACATCCCGCGTGGGCGCGAACCCGGCATCCCGCCCATCGGTCTTCGCCACACCGCTGGCGTCCACGCCCTCCAGCCCCCGCCCCTCGACGTTCTCCGCCGCGACGGGCGCCTCGACCTTCGCCGCGGACTCGGCGGGCGCCGACTCGGCGAGCGCGGACAGGAGGATTCGCGCCTGTCGCTCGTATCGCTCGGAGAGGAAGCGCCGCGCCTTCATCGGCACCTCCGACGCCTCCCAGCGATTCATCTCGTCGAGCAGGAAGTAGACGTGCGCGAGCTCCGCTTCCAGCTCGGACCGCGCGCGCGACATCATCGCCGAACCGCACAGAGCGCATCGCCGGGAATCACCCAGGCGCTCCTGACGGCATGAAGGGCAGTACATGGGAGGCCCCCTCTACAACGGACATGCCACCCCAGGATGCCCTGGAAACTCCTACGGGGGAAATCCGCGCGGCGCGTCGGCCGGGTGCCACCTGTGCAGCTAGTTGCACAACCACTGCGTGACCCAGGACGCACCCGTCACGCTCCGGAAGTCGCTTTCCCTCGGAGGCCCCTTATGGAACGGTGCCCCCATGAGCACGGAAGAGCTGAGCCTGCGTCGGATCCGACCCACGGATGACGTGGCGGTCGCCGCCATCATCCGCGCCGTGATGCCCGAATTCGGCGCGGACGGCCCGGGGTTCGCCATCCACGACGTGGAAGTCGACGGGATGAGCGCCGCCTATTCGCGTCCCCGTCACGCCTACTTCGTCATCGAGCGGGCGGGACGCCTCCTGGGAGGCGGCGGCATCGCGCCCCTGGAGGGTGGCGACCCCGGCGTGTGCGAGCTGCGCAAGATGTACTTCCTCCCGGAGGCCCGGGGTCTGGGAGCGGGCGAGCGCCTGCTGCGCCACTGCCTCGACTTCGCTCGCGAGGCGGGCTTCCAGCGCTGCTACCTGGAGACGCTCGCGTCGATGAAGCAGGCCCAGAAGCTCTACCGTCGGCTCGGGTTCGAAGCGCTGTGCGCCCCCATGGGCAGCACGGGCCACTTCGGCTGCGACCACTGGTACGCGCTGGACCTCACGAAGCCGCCCGCCTGATTCGCGAGCGGCCGGCCCCGCCTCTCGGCCCCACCGCTCCGTCGCCCTCATCCTTCCGTCCGGGAGGCGAGGGATGACGACGTCACGCCGGGCAGGCAGCCGTCGAACGAAGCGGTCCACCAGCGCGCGCACCACTCGCGCGCGTACGGCCCCAGCCGTCGTCTCCGAGCCGCCCCCGCGCGCGGACAAGGTTCCCTTCGACATCGACGACGTCCTCGCCCGCGTCCGGGAGGCGGTGCGCGACTTCGCGGACGCGGCGATGTTCGCATTGGCGGCGCGCGGCCACGACACCCTCTTCGAACAGCTGGTGGCCTGCATCCTCTCCATCCGCACCCTGGACGAGGTGAGCCTCCCGGCCTCGCTCGCGCTGCTCGAACGCGCCTCCACCCCGGAGGCCCTCGCGCGCCTGTCCCCCCGGGACATCGACGCCCTCATCCAGCCCGTCACCTTCCACGATGCGAAGGCGCACCAGCTCCACGCCATCGCCGTGAGGACGCGGGACGAATTCGGCGGCGCGCTCCCCTGCGACGCCCAGGTGCTCCAGTCCTTCAAGGGCGTGGGGCCCAAGTGCGCGCACCTGGCGCTCGGCATCGCCTGTGGCCATGAGGCCATCAGCGTGGACATCCACGTCCATCGCGTGACGAACCGCTGGGGCTACGTGAAGGCGCGCACCCCGGAGGCGACGATGCAGGCCCTCCAGGACGTGCTCCCGCGCCGGTACTGGGTGCAGCTGAACCGGCTGCTCGTCCCCTTCGGCAAGCACGTGTGCACCGGCTCGCGGCCGAAGTGCTCCACCTGCCCGGTGCTGCGCGCCTGTCGCCAGGTGGGCGTGACGAACCCGCGCTGAAGCCTACCGGTCGTGCCCCACCAGCTGCGTCGCGCGTCGCGCCAGCCTCCGCCACGGATTGGTGCGCCCGCCATTCTCCAGCGACATCTCCTGGCTCAGGCGCAGGTCCCTCGCCCAGCCGCGCTCCAGCTCGCGCACGAACTCCGCGTCATGGAGGACGAGCGAACCCTCGCCCAGCTTGTTGAGCGACAGCGAGTCCAGGTTCGTGGAGCCCACCACCGCGAGCCAGTCGTCCACCAGCATCGTCTTCGCGTGCATCATCGACGGCTGGTACTCGTAGATGCGCACGCCCGCCGCCAGCAGCCGCTCGTAGGTCGAGCGCTGCGAGGCGCGGATGACCTTCACGTCGTGGACGGGCCCCGGCCCCAACACGCGAACCTCCACGCCCTGCCGGCACTTCTCCTCCAACTGCTCGAGGATTTCGTTGGGCGGGGAGAAGTACGCGTTGGCGATCCACAAGCGCTCGCGCGCCGCGGCGATGACCATCCGCACCATCCGCTCCGCGTCGGTGATGCCCAGCTTGCCGGAGCTCTCCACGAAGCCCGCCGCCGCGGGCCCGCGGGACTCCACCTCCGGGAACGCGCTGACGGGGAGCAGCCCGCCGCCGGACTCCTGCCAGTAGCGGGAGAACGACAGCTGCATCTGCCGCGTGGCGGGCCCCTCCACGCGGACGCTCGTGTCGCGCCACGCCTCGGGACTCCGCCCATCCCCCTCCCAGACCTTCCAGAAGCCGAACCCGCCCGTGTACGCGACGCGCCCGTCGACGATGACCAGCTTCTGGTGTGAACGCCCCAACAGCCGGCCCAGCACCTTGCCCGCCAGCAGCCGGTAGTAGTGCACCTCGACACCCGCGTCACGGAGGACCTGCTCCACCTGCTGGTCGAAGTCCTTGTCCCCCTGGAGCTCCTCGCTGCCCACCGGGTCCACCACCACGCGACACGCGACGCCCGCGCGCGCCCGCTCCACCAGCGCCTCCACGATGCGGTCGGACACGTCGCTGGGACGCCAGATGTACACGAGGATGTGGACGCTCTCGCGCGCCGCGCGGAGGTCCTCCACCATGCGGTCGAAGACGGCGCCGTTCTCCAGCAACTCCAGCCGGTGCCCCGGCACCAGGCCGATGCCCGTGGACTGGTAGAGCGAGAACGAGAACCCCTCGGGCCCGGGTGGCAGCGAGTACGGCCCGCGCATCTCGTGCTGCTTGCGCTCCGGTCCGCTGTCGAAGCCATGCGCCCCAGGCTGGGGCAACAGCATGTCCGCGAGGTCCTGACGCTCGTCCATGCCGTGGCAAGCTAGGAACACTTCCCCGCCCTGGCATGCCGGGCTCGCCCGCCCGCCACCCGACGGAGCGCTCTCTCCCATTGCCGCCCGGCGACGGGCTGGCCACACTGGCCCGGTTCCCTCGCACCCCGGAGAGCCGACCCATGGTGGAAGAGACCCGTCCAACCGCGCAGGAGCTGCTGTCGCTGCCACGGCTCGCGCCCCTGGTGCCCATGCTGTACGTGGCCTGGACGGACGGCGAGCTGACCTCCGCGGAGATTCGCGCCCTGGGCGCCGCCGCCCGGGCCCAGTCCTGGTTGGACCTGCGCTCCACCACCGTGCTCGCCCGGTGGCTGGACCCGCTGATGCCCCCCGCCCCCAGCGAGCTCGCCGTCCTGCGCGACCACATCCGCGCCGCCGCGGACCGGCTGTCGACCAGCCCCCAGGAGAGCCTCGCGGAGCTGGGCGCGAAGCTGGCGGAGCTCGTCTCCGGCACCACCGAGCTGCCGCCCTCCGTCCAGGACCTCGCGCGCGAGCTGGCCGCCGTGGAGGCCGTGCTCGGCGTCTCCGGCCGGGAGGCCGTGCGCGCCCTCGTCCCCTCCGCCGCGCCCGAGCCCCGCCGCGTCGGCCCCACCGAGCCCACGTCCTTCGCCCCGGAGGCGCTGCGCGCGGTGCTCGACCGCACCTACCCCGACGTGCGCGCCCAGGTCCGCCGCTGGCTGGAGGACCCCGCCTTCCGACACCCCGAGGCGCCCCGCGACACCTTCGCGCAGCGCGAGCAGGTCTTCGCCTGGCTGAAGCAGCTCGCCGACGCGGGCCTGGGCCGCATCGCGTTCCCCCAGGGCGCCGAGACGAGCGCGGACCTGGGCGCCTTCATCGCCGCCTTCGAGACGCTGGCCCTCTTCGACCTGAGCCTCGTGGTGAAGGCCGGCGTCCACTTCGGCCTGTTCGGCGCGAGCATCCTCTTCCTCGGCACGGAGCGGCACCACCGCGAGTACCTCCCGAAGGTCGCCTCGCTGGAGCTGCCCGGCTGCTTCGCGATGAGCGAGCTGGGCCACGGCTCCAACGTGCGCGACGTGGAGACGGTGGCCCGCTACGACGCGGAGAAGGGCGACTTCGTGGTGCACACGCCCACGGACACCGCGCGCAAGGAGTGGATCGGCAACGCCGCGCGCCACGGCCGCGTCGCCACGGTGTTCGCGCAGCTCGAGGTGGGCGGCAAGGGCCTGGGCGTCCACGCGCTGCTGGTGCCGCTGCGCGACGAGCACGGCAAGGTCCTGCCCGGGGTGCGCATCGAGGACTGCGGTCGGAAGATGGGCCTCAACGGCGTGGACAACGGCCGCATCTGGTTCGACCACGTGCGCGTGCCCCGGGAGAACCTGCTGGACCGCTTCGGGCAGGTGAGCCCGGAGGGCCACTACACCAGCGCCATCTCCAGCGACGGCCGGCGCTTCTTCACCATGCTGGGCACGCTGGTGGCGGGCCGGGTGAGCGTGGCGTGCGCGTCGCTGAGCGCGGCCAAGAGCGGCCTCACCATCGCCGTGCGCTACGGCGACCTGCGCCGCCAGTTCGGGCCTCCGGGCGCGCGGGAGGTGCGACTGCTCGACCACCAGGTGCACCAGCTGCGCCTGCTCGTGCCGCTGGCGAAGACGTACGCGCTGGACTTCGCGCTGGAGTACCTCGTGGACCGCTACGTGAAGCGGACGGAGGAGGACGCGATGGAGGTGGAGGCGCTCGCCGCGGGCCTCAAGGCGTACGCGTCGTGGCACTGCACGGCGGTGCTCCAGGAGGCGCGCGAGGCGTGCGGGGGGCAGGGCTACCTGGAGGAGAACCGCCTGCCCACGCTCAAGGCGGACACTGACATCTTCACCACCTTCGAGGGCGACAACACCGTGCTGATGCAGCTGGTGGCCAAGAGCCTGCTGACGGGCTACCGCCAGCGCTTCGAGGACGACCGCGTCTTCGCGGTGCTCAAGCTCATCGCGGACAAGGCCACCGCCATGGCGGACCGCAACCCCATCAGCATCCGCCGCACCGGCAGCGAGCACCTGCGCGACGGCGACTACCAGCTGCGCGCGCTGCGCTACCGCGAGGAGGACCTGCTGGCCTCCGTGGCCAGGCGCATCCGCAAGCGGCTGGGCGCGGGCGTGGAGGCGTTCGCCGCCTTCGACCAGGTGCAGGCCCACCTCGTCGCGCTGGCGCACGCGCACGTGGAGCGCGTGGTGCTGGAGCAGTTCCTCCGGGGCGTGGCCCAGGTGAGCGACCCCGGCCTCAAGCTGCTGCTCGGGCGGCTGTGCGACCTCTACGGCCTGTCCTGCCTGGAGGCCCACGGCGGCTGGTTCCTGGAGCACGGCCTCATGGAGGGCAACAAGGCCCTGGCCATCCGCAAGGAGGTGGTGAAGCTGTGCACGGAAGTGCGCCCGGACGCGGTGGCCCTGGTGGACGCGTTCGGCATTCCGGACACCTGCCTCGCCGCGCCCATCGGCCTGGGCCACCTGTCGCCCTGAGCCACCCGCCTACTGGATGAGGCCGGGCGCGCGGAACACCTCTCCGTCGCGCCCCTCCACGCGCAGGCTGGCGTCGTCGGACGGGCTCACCCGCAGCTCCACGCGCGGCTGCCCCCGCCGGTCGACCAGCAGCAGGCCCGGCGCGCCGTGCTCGTCCGCGCCCAGGATGGCGCGCGGGCGGCCATCCGCGTCCGCCAGCTCCAGGCGCGACGAGCCGTCCACCTGGAGCCCCACCGCGAACAGGTCCACCCCTCCGGGCTTGGACAGGGTCAAGCGGGGCGCCTCGTCGGAGTACACCGTCAGCTCCGCCAGCGACTCGCCTCCGCTCGTGGAGAAGCGCAGCCGCGGCGAGCCATCCTCCGCCACGCCGAGCAGCGCGCGCGGACGCCCCTCGCCGTCATGGAGCACCAGCCCCGCGCCACCCGCCGCGTCCATGCCGAGCGAGGCGCGCGTCCGCCCCCGCGCGTCGTTGAGCACCAGGCGCGACGCGACCAGCTCCCCGGCGGAGTGCGCCGGAGTCGTCCGCAGCGCCGCCGCGCCCAACCCCAGCCCCGCGAGCGCGAGCGCCGAGAACGTCAATCCCTGCAAGCGCCGGCAGCGCCGCTCCAACCGCTCCACGCGCGTGTCCAATGCATCCATCGTCCGACCTCCCGCCCGGGCCATGTGCGCCCGGCGGAGACAGGTTAGCGGAAAGGCGGCCCCCACCGCTCACGGCCCCGCGGCACGACATGGACGAGGCCCGCGCGATAGAGTGCCACCCCTACGCGTCCGCGGTGGGAGGTCGTGTGCAAATCAAGGGTCCGCACTCCAGCAGCTCCGTCCATTCCACGAAGCAGGGTCAGGCCGCGCGAGAGACCACCGGCCCCCAGCAGGGTCCGGCCCCCCAGGCGCCAGCGGCCCCACCGCCCGCGAAGGCGCCCCCCGCCGACAAGTTCGCGAAGGGGGAGCCAAAGAACGACGCCGCCGTGAAGGGGGCCACCGCGCAGGAGCTGAAGGACGCCCACGCCTCGACCGTCGTCAACCTCGCCAGGCGCGGCTCCGTCTACAAGGGCAATGGCCCGTCGAAGCTCGCCCAGGGGACGGAGAACCTCCAGACGATGCTGGGGTACTCCCCGGAGAAGTCCGTCGCCAGCGCGAAGCTCCTGACCCAGGTGGCCCAGGGCTCGGACCCGCGCATCATCGACAACGCCGAGTTCAGGGACGGGGCCTGCAGCGGCTTCGTGCGCGAGTGGATCCGCCTGGGCACGGAGGCGAACGCGAACCCCGCGGCCGGCGCGAAGGCGTTCCAGGAGATGATGAAGGGGGACCTCTCGCCTGTCTTCGACGGACAGCGCGCGATGTCCGCGAGCCGGATGCAGGCGGATGCGTGCAGGCAGCGGCGAGACGCGCTGCACCAGGAGGCGACCCGCATCCAGAGCGGCGCCAAGGACCTGCCGAAGGAGGAAATCCCCAAGGCCATCGCGCGGATGAAGGAGATCCACTCCCAGCTCTCCGACCTCAGCGGCGAAATCAACCCGCTGGTCGCCCAGGAGCTCAAGGACCGCGGCGCGGGCCTGACGCCCGTCGCGGTCCACCCGGCCGGTGGCATCTCCGCGGCCACGGAGACGTTCGGCTACGCCAAGATGCCGACCTACCAGGGGCTGGTGGACACCCTGCGCGCCGCCACGACCCAGAACGGGTTCTATCGCCTCGAGCTGAAGGGCTCCGACAACCAGGGCCACGTCATCGGCCTGCAGAAGACGGATTCGAAGTGCCGGTTCATGGACCCCAACAACGGGGACTGGCAGGTCGGCAACCACGAGGACCTGTGCAGGGCCGTCGCCCTGGCGGTGGACTTCACCTACGGCAGCGCCGACAAGCCCTCGCAGCAGTTCCCGGAGTTCCGTCTCATCCGCTACGACGCGAACGCGTCGTGACCTGACGGCACCCGCCCGGGCCCCATGCGCCCGGACGGGAGCGCCTCAGATGTCGACGAAGTTCTCCTGGGCGGGCGCGGCGTCGCGGCGGATGGGACGCCCCGCGCCGAAGAGGAAGCCCAGCTTGAACTGGACGAAGCCTCCACCAAAGCCCGCGCCCACCTCGGAGTCCGAGTCCGTGGAGTTGAACTCACCGATGACGGGGACGGAGACGCCCACCTCGGGCATCAAGCGGAAGCCGTTCGTGACGCGCAGCGCGTAGCCCACGGACGCGCCCACGCTCACGAGGTTGACGGCCACGCTCTCGGTCGCCGAGCTCCCGGAGATGCGCGTGGCGCTGACGCGAGGCCCCAGCACCAGCTCGGAGCCCCCCGCCGTCTTGAAGCCCACCAGCACGGGCACCGCCACGTTCACATAGCTGCCCACGTCCGAGTCGTCGTCCCCCAGGAACACGCCCATCACCGAGGGCGCCAGCGACACGGCCAGGTCCGGGTCGTCCGGATGGGTGAGCAGGAACTTCGACTGGAGCTCCGCCAGCGAGGACCCGAAGCGCACGCCCAGGTCCACCCGGTCCGTCACGCCAAAGCGCAACGCCAGGTCGAGGTGGGGGTAGTAGAGCGCATCCGAATCCGCCTCTCCCTCCAGGCCCTCGTCCGAGTCACCCGCCAGGACCGCCGCGCCCCCCACCCCCGGCTCGATGGCGAACTGGAACCTGCCCTGGCCCAGCGTGTCCGCCGTCTGGACATGGCTCACCGACACGCACCCCGTGCCCAGCAACCCCAGGCACACGGATGCGGCAACGACCGCGCGACGCAGCATGAGTGGAACCCCCTCCACGTCCAACCGGCCCTGGCTTGGAGCGTTGGAACGTTTCGGGCGCCTCCGACGTCGCGGAATTTCAGACATTCAATCCGGTTGCTTCTGGACGGTTCCGCCCGGGGATGCCTCCCCCCGGGCGGGGCTGACACCCACGTGGGGCGGACGGCACAATGCACGAATGAGACAGGGCGACCCTGAGCGGCTGATGGAGGCCTACCGCGCGACCCGCTACGTCATCCGCCCGCATGCGACCACGGGCGGCGTGGAGCAGGTGCTCCAGGTGGGACGCCTGCACCCGGCGCTGGATGCCGCGCTGCTCTCGCGCGGCCACCACACGTGGGCGTTCATCACCGCGTGGAACCCCGGCTCCCGACCCCAGGGGAAGGACGAGAACCAGCGGGCACAGGAGCGGTTGGTGGCGCAGCTCGTCGCGGGAGGATGGGTGCCCGCGCCCGCCATCGGCGAGGCCGAGGATGGCAGCTGGTCCGAGCAGAGCCTCTTCGTTCCAGGCCTGCCACGCGGCGACGCCGAGCGCTTCGGCCGGGCCTTCGGTCAGGTCGCCGTGCTCGTGGGGCGCACGGGGGCTCCGGCGGAGCTGCTGCTGTGCGGGGGCGACCTCTTCGCGCCGACTCCCTGACACGGCCCGCCAACTCCTTGCGCCGTGCACGGTGCGCCACGGAGTTGGCGGGAAGGCCCTCCCCGGGGCCACATGGGCGAGTAGGGTCGCCCCCCTGCGAATCCTGGAGCCCACCCCGATGACGTCCCAGCCCCCCACGACGCCCGCCTACGCGCGTCCCAGCGTCGTCCTGCTCGCCGGTGCCTTCGTCGCCGGCATGGCCCTGTTCCTCCACGGCGGCTGCTCGTCGGATGACGACACGCCCGACGAGGAGCCCCAGTATGGGACGTGCGAGGCCCGGTCCGAGTGCCGCGCCAACCACGGCCTCCCCGCGCAGGGGATGGAGTGGGCCTGCGTCACCCACACGTGCAGGCAGCGCCCGGTGCCCGCGTGCCGCAAGGGCCCACGCGACGCGGCCGCGGGGACGACGCGCATCCAGGTCCTCGCCTTCAACGACTTCCACGGGCAGTTGGAGGCCCCGGCGGGCAGCGGCGGGATGATTCAGACGGGCGTGGCCCCGGATGGTGGCCCGGTGCGGGTGGAGGCGGGCGGCGTGACGTACTTCGCGAAGCACCTCAAGGACCTGCGGGCCACCGACCCGCTCGACACGGTGGTGGTGGCCGCGGGCGACCTCATCGGCGCCACGCCCCTGCTGTCCGGCCTGTTCCACGACGAGCCGACCATCGAGGCGATGAACCAGCTCGGGCTGGACCTGGTCGCCGTGGGCAACCACGAGTTCGACGAGGGCTTCCGGGAGCTGCTGCGCATGCAGTCCGGTGGCTGCCACCCGGTGGACGGGTGCCAGGACGGCACGCCCTTCGAGGGCGCGAAGTTCCAGTTCCTCGCGGCCAACGTGGCCACGGGCAAGGACACGACGCTGTTCCCCCGCTACGTCGTCAAGGTGCTGGGCGGCATCCCGGTGGGCTTCATCGGCATGACGCTGGAGGGCACGCCGGAGATCGTCAACCCGGCGGGCGTGGAGGGCCTGGCCTTCAAGGACGAGGTGGAGACGGTGAACGCGCTCATCGCGGAGCTGCACGAGCAGTGCGTCGAGACCATCGTCGTGGTGGTCCACGAGGGCGGCACCCCGACCCCAGGCGCGCTGGTGAACGAGTGCGTGGGCGCGGGTGAGGGCGGGCGGATCTCCGGCCCCATCGTGGACATCGCGAAGCGCCTCGACGAAGCGGTGGACGTCATCGTCAGCGGCCACACCCATCAGGCGTACAACTGCCGCATCGCCAACAAGCTGGTCACCAGCGCCGCGTCGGTGGGCCGGCTCGTCACCGACATCGACATCGACCTCGACCTGGCGACGGACGACGTGGTGTCGGCGACGGCCAACAACATCATCGTCACGCGCGACGTGGAGGAGGACGCGGCGCAGAAGGAGCTGGTGTCCCGCTACCAGGCCCTGGCCACGCCGCTCGCCAACCGCGTCATCGGCTGGGTCGCCCAGACGCTGAAGACCCCCATCAACCAGGCCGACCCGGCGGGCCAGTCCACGCTGGGCTTCGTCATCGCCGACTCACAGCTGGCGGCCACCCAGCCCAGCAACCTGGGCGGCGCGCAGGTGGCCTTCATGAACCCCGGCGGCGTGCGCGCGGACATCACCCGCGACCCGACCGACCCGGCCGACAAGGGCGAGGTCACCTTCGGCGAGGCGTTCACCACGCAGCCGTTCGGCAACAACCTGGTGACGATGACGCTGACGGGCGCGCAAATCGAACAGCTGCTGGAGCGTCAGTGGCAGCAGACCGACACCGGCGTCGTCACGCGCATCCTCCTGCCGTCCGCGGGCTTCACGTACGCCTTCAGCGCGTCCGCCCCCATCGGCTCCCGCGTGGACCCGGCCTCCATCCGCCTCGATGGCGCGCCCCTCGACCTGGGGGCGAGCTACCGCGTCACGGTGAACGCCTTCCTGGCGGGTGGGGGTGACGGCTTCGCCCTGCTGGCCAGCGGCACGAACCGCCTGGGCGGCGTGGTGGACAACGACGCGCTGGAGGCCTACCTGCGGGCGCGCAGCAGCGAGGCGAGCCCCCTGCCCGCCCCGGCGCTGGACCGCGTCACCGCGCTGCCGTAGCCGCGCGCCCGGCCCACCCCGGTCAGGGGATGGGCCCACGCCCCTGACCGCCGCTCGGCACGTCCTCGCTCGTCCCGGGGACGCGCGTCGCCGGCGTGGTGGTGCCCGGGATGATTTCGATCTCCTGCGCCCGCGTCACCTTGCGGGCCAGCGAGTCGAACTCCAGCTCCACGCCTCGGTTGGGCTTGTTCGCGAGCCCGAAGCGGATGCGCCAGAAGTTGGGGCGGATCTCCACCGCCTCGCTGGACTGGGCCAGCACCATGCTGTTGTTGTGGGCGTACTCCTCGCCGGCCTGGATGACGTCCCGCTCTCCCAGCTCCGCCTGCACGTCCGCCGGGGAGGGGGGCACGGGGGGCCTGCCAGTGGGGCCCACACAGCTGGCGCCGACCAGCAGGACAACGGGTAGGAGGATGCCGAGGACGGCTCGCGAGCGAGGTGGGGCCATGGTCCGATTTTGAGCATGGGCCATGCCACCCGCAGCCCGGGGCCACGGGCCGACGGCCACGCACTGTTTGCGCCTGCTCGGACCTCCAGCGCGGAGCCTGCGCCGCGCATGGCGCGGGAATCCCCCGCGAGGGGACGGAAGATGAAAAGCGTGGCGTGGAGGGAGACGGGGCATTCCCACGCACGGGAGGCCCACGCGGCGGGAAGTCCGTGGAGCCTGCGACCGGGGGAGACGCCGGGCGCCCACCCCGCTCTCCCGCGCGACGCGAGGAGCGGGGCGGCGAGCCAGAGGCCTACTTGGGGCTCGGCGTCGGGGAAATCTGGCGCTGCTGCTTCTCCACCACTTCGTCGATGATGCCGTACTGCCGGGCGTCCTCGGCGCTCATGAAGTAGTCGCGCTCGGTGTCCTTCTCGATGCGCTCGATGGAGTGGCCCGTGTGCTTGACGATGAGGCCATTGAGGTAGCTGCGCAGGCGGAGGATCTCCTTGGCCTGGATGTCGATGTCGGTGGCCTGGCCCTGCGCGCCGCCCAGCGGCTGGTGGATCATGATGCGGCTGTTGGGCAGGGCGTACCGCTTGCCCTTGGCGCCCGCCAGCAGCAGCAGCGCGCCCATGGAGGCGGCCTGCCCGACGCAGATGGTCGACACCGGGCACTTCACGTACTGCATGGTGTCGTAGATGGCCAGGCCCGCCGTCACCGAACCCCCGGGCGAGTTGATGTAGAGGTTGATGCCCTTGTCGGGGTCCTCGGACTCCAGGAACAGGAGCTGGGCGACGATGATGTTCGCCACGTCGTCGTTGACGGGCGTGCCCAGCATGATGATGCGGTCCTTGAGGAGCCGGCTGTAGAGGTCGTATGCCCGCTCGCCGCGGTGCGTGGTCTCGATGACGAAGGGGACGTTCATGGCTCCCCTACCCTAATCGTCCCGCGCCCGCCGCGCCCGCCCCTTCTTCTCACACCGTGCGCTGGCCCACGCTTCGCGCCCCGGCAAGCCCCCTGGACGCCCTCCGGCGCGCCGACCGGTCCGGGTGTAGGACAGCCACCCGGACTCCGGGACCGGGTGCGTGCCTACAGCCCCGTCATGTCCTCGGGGCGCACCCACTGGTCGAACTGCTCGGCGGTGAGCAGCCCCAGCTCCACGGCGACCTGCTTGAGCGTCTTGCCCTCCTGGTGCGCCTTCTTGGCGATCCTCGCCGCGTTGTCGTAGCCGATATGGGGGTTGAGGGCGGTGACGAGCATGAGGCTGCGCTCCAGGTTCTCCCGGATGCGCGCCCGGTTCGGCTCGATGCCCACGGCGCAGTTCAGCCGGAAGCTGCGCATGCCGTCCGCCAGCAGGCGGGTGCTCTGCAGGAAGTTGTGGATGATGAGCGGCTTGAAGACGTTGAGCTCGAAGTTGCCGGACGCCCCGCCCACGGAGATGGCCACGTCGTTGCCCATCACCTGCGCGCTGAGCATGGTCAGCGCCTCGCTCTGGGTGGGGTTGACCTTGCCCGGCATGATGGAGCTGCCCGGCTCGTTCTCCGGGATGGTGATTTCCCCCAGGCCCGAGCGCGGACCGGACGACAGCCAGCGCACGTCGTTGGCGACCTTGAAGAGCACCGCCGCCAGCCCCTTCAGCGCGCCGTGGGCCTGCACCAGGGCGTCGTTGGCGGCCAGGGCCTCGAACTTGTTGGGGGCGGTGACGAAGGGCAGGCCCGTCAGGCGGGCAATCTCCCGGGCCACCCGCTCCGCGTAGCCCTTGGGCGCGTTGAGGCCCGTGCCCACGGCGGTGCCGCCCAGGGCCAGCTCGTACAGGTGGGGCAGCGTGCGCTCCACGTGGGCGCGCGCCAGGTCGAGCTGGGCGACGTAGCCGCTCAGCTCCTGCCCCAGGGTGAGCGGCGTCGCGTCCTGGAGGTGGGTGCGGCCCACCTTGACCACGTCCATGAAGGCGCGGGACTTGTCCGCCAGCACGTCGCGCAGGGCCTTCAGCTCCGGGAGGACGTGCTCGGTGAGGGCGGCGACGGCGGCCACGCTCATCGCGGTGGGGAAGACGTCGTTGGAGCTCTGCCCCTTGTTGACGTCGTCGTTCGCGTGGACCTTGCGGCGCTCGCCGCGCTCGCCGCCGAGCAGCTCCGAGGCGCGGTTGGCGAGCACCTCGTTGGTGTTCATGTTCGTCTGGGTGCCGCTGCCCGTCTGCCAGACGCTCAGGGGGAACTCGGCGTCGTGCTGTCCGGCGAGCACCTCGTCGGCGGCCCGGACGATGGCCTCGCCCTTGTCCTTGGAGAGCGTGCCGTTCTCCACGTTGACCAGGGCGGCGGCCTTCTTCACCTGGACGAGCGCGCGGATGAGGCCCGGGGGCATGCGCTCGGTGGAGATGGCGAAGTTCTGGAGGCTGCGCTGCGTCTGCGCCCCCCACAACCGGTCCGCGGGGACCTCGATGGGACCAAAGGTGTCCTTCTCGATGCGAACGTTCTTCGTGCTCACGCGCGGGCTCCTCGAAGTGACTGACGTCGTGGCCCCACGCATAACAGGCCCCTGGCGCCGGCACCCGCGCGTGTGGCGCCCCGAGCGTCGTTCCGTGAGCACTCCCGCCGGGCCTCAGCCGTGGGCCCGACGACTGTCGGCCGGGGCCTGCGCGCGCTCCGTCATGCCGTAGTCGCGCAGGACGCTCGCCACCCGCAGGCGGTAGTCGTCGAAGACGCCCCCGCGTCCCCGCGCCTGCGCGGTGCGGTGCGCCTCCACGCGTCGCCAGGACTCGACGGCGGCCTCGTCCCGCCAGAAGGACAGCGACAGCAGGCGGCCCGGGTCGGAGAGGCTCTGGAAGCGCTCGATGGAGATGAACCCATCGACCTGGGCGAGCAGGGGCCGGAGCCCGGCGGCCAGGTCCAGGTATTCCTGGCGGCCCTCGTCGCGAAGCTGGACCTCGAAGATGACGGCGATCATGTCGTTTCCTCACGAAGCTGGAGTGGAAGGTGGGGCAGCAGGGGGACCCGGCCGTTGACGGACGGGAGGAAGGCCACGTCGGCGAAGGCGGCGCGGTGCGAGGCGAGGTCGGTGCCGAGCAGCACCTCCAGGGCCCCGAGCGAAATCGACCGCGCGAGGGTCGCCCCCGGGCAGGCGTGGAGTCCCTGGCCGAAGGTCGCGGTGTCCGCCGGTTCACGGTGGAGGTCGAACCGGTGCGGCTCGCGGTGGACCGCCGGGTCGCGGTTGGCCGCGGCGAGCAGCACCAGGACGCCATCTCCCGCCGCCATCGCCTGCCCGTCGATGAGGGCGTCCTCCGCGAGGAAGCGACGCGTGTTCTGCACGGGCGGGTCGTACCGCAGCACCTCCTCGAGCAGGCGCGGCAGCAGCGAGGGCCGGGACAGGACCTCGGCGTGCGCTCCAGTGTCCGCCATCAGGACCCGCAGCGCGTTGCCCAACAGCCCCGCCGTCGCGTCGTGGGCCTGCACCAGGAGCCCCAGGGCATTGGCGGCGACGACCTCGACACACTCCGCCTCGGGTGGACTCGACAGGGACACATCCCCGCCCAGGGCGTCCGGCGCCACGACCTCGCGAGCGCAGTCCTCATCAGGTGCCCCCGGCACGGACACTTCCCCGTCCACGACTCCGGGCGCGATGCCCCCGCGTACACTCTCCGCCGCGGAAGCTCCCGGCACGGACACCTCTCCATCCTGGACTCCCGGCGCGACGCTCCCGCGAGCGACATCCGCCCCATCGCGGACGCGCGCGGCGCTCGCGCTTCGCTTGCTCCTGGCCGCCCCTCGCGGCAGGGGAGCGCCAATGCCCGGGGAAGCCGCCACCTCGCGCGCCAGCAGCGCCAGCGGACCGTCCGCGACCCCACGCGCGGGGCCCGTCAGGCGCGAGCGGAACACCGCCATCAACCGCTCGGCGGCGAGCGCCCCGGCACGCACCTGCTCCGCGTCCGCACCGGGCGCCATGCCCCGGACGAGCGAACCCGTCCACGCGGCCACCTCGGGCAGGCTCCCCGGGTCGAGCCCCAGCAACGCCCCGACGGCCTGGACCGGCAGCCGGAACGCCAGCTCCCGGAGCGAGACCTCCTCCTCCAGGAGCCTCCGCGCCTGGCGCCGTCCCTGCTCCACGTCCTGCCCGGCGCCGAACGTCCGCAGCAGCCCCACGAGCGCGCGTCGGACCGCGAGGTGGAACGGCCCATCGTTCATCCGCGCCAACCGCCGGAACACCTCCGCCGAGGCCAGCCCCTGGAGCCCCCGGGGAACAGGCTCCGACGGAGGCCGGACCCGGCACGCGGGGGACGACAACACCGCCCCCACCGCCCGGGCGCTGGACGCGACCCACAGGCCCAGCGCGTCATCCCGGTAGAGGGGACGACGCGTGACGAGGTCCGCGTAGAAGGGATACGGGTCCGGATGCGTGGCGGCGGCGACCGGATTCGATGGCGGCATGGATAGGTCCTCCAGCCGCCGTGGACCCGACACGGGCCTCACGGCGACGAAGACCTTCTAGGGCCGCTCCAAGGCGTCACGTTTCGGCCGTCGCCGAAACGTCGGGACGCTAGACGCGCCGCTCCACCCGCGACGGCTCGGAGCCCCCCAGGCCGCCGAACCAGTCGAGCGTGCGCTGCAGCGGCGCGCGCCCCTCGGCCGTCGAGGGCGTGAAGACCCAGAGGAGGAAGTAGACCAGCGGCAGCGTGCCCCCGGTGAAGAGCGTCGCGACGACCACCGCCACCCGGACCCACGCCACGTCGACGCCCAGCTCACGCGCCAGCATCGCGCACACGCCCGCCACCGCGCGCCCACCACCGCCCCGGTGCATCCGCGACGTCCGCCCACCACAGTGGGGACAGCGCGTCGCCTCCAGCATCATCTCCTCGGCACACTCCGCGCAGCGCTTCCTGGCCTCCATGACGTGCCTCTTTCTCCCCGGGGCCCCCTTGGCTTCGACGGGCCCCATCCCTACCTACGGAACCTGCCGCCGCTGATTGCGTCCCGTCCTCCGGCCCCACCCCCTCGGCCAAACCCCCGTCACGTCTGTTGATTTACAGATTTAATCCGGTGGGTGTTGACAGCATTACAGCCAAGCAGGCAGAAATTGACCAACACTTCCATTCCGCACTCGGAAGATTCAAGTTCCGACCTATCAGACGCGATTTACAACGCAGCAGGCCAAGGGAGTCGAGATGACCGCTGAAGCCCCTCCTCCGAAGATTCCCGCCTACGGCGCCGGCGTGGTGGTGAAGGGCGCCTGGCACCCCGACTACGCGGAAATCCTCACCCCGGCGGCGCTCGACTTCGTGGCGAAGCTGGCGCGGGCCTTCGGGGAGCGCCGCCTGGCGCTGCTGGAGCGCCGCAAGGCGGCCCAGGCGGCCTGGCGCAAGGGCGAGCGGCCCCACTTCCTGCCGGAGACGAAGTCCATCCGGGAGGGGAGCTGGACGGTGGCCCCCCTGCCCCCGGACATCCTGGACCGGCGCGTCGAAATCACCGGCCCGGTCGACCGGAAGATGATCATCAACGCGCTCAACTCCGGCGCGAACGTCTTCATGGCGGACTTCGAGGACGCCAACAGCCCCACCTGGGACAACGTCGTGCGCGGCCAGCTCAACCTGCGCGACGCCGTCCGCCGCACAATCTCCTTCACCGCCGACGGCGGCAAGCGCTACGCCCTCAACGAGAAGACGGCCGTCCTCTTCGTGCGTCCCCGGGGCTGGCACCTGCCCGAGCGCCACGTCGAAATCGACGGCAAGCCCGTCTCCGGCTCGCTCTTCGACTTCGGCCTCTTCTTCTTCCACAACGCCCGCGAGCAGCTCGCGCGCGGCACCGGCCCCTACTTCTACCTGCCGAAGATGCAGAGCCACCTGGAGGCCCGCCTCTGGAACGACGTGTTCCTGCTGGCCCAGGACACGCTCGGCATCCCCCACGGCACCATCAAGGCCACGGTCCTCATCGAGACGCTGCCCGCCGCCTTCGAGATGGACGAAATCCTCTACGAGCTGCGCCAGCACTCCGCCGGCCTCAACTGCGGCCGCTGGGACTACATCTTCAGCTTCATCAAGACGCTCCAGTCCGACACCAGCGTGGTGCTGCCGGACCGCGGCCAGGTCACCATGGACAAGGCGTTCCTCAACGCCTACTCCCAGCTGCTCATCCAGACGTGCCACCGCCGCAACGTGCACGCCATGGGCGGCATGGCCGCCTTCATCCCCATCAAGGGCGACGCCGCCGCCAACGAGGCCGTCCTCGAGAAGGTCCGCGCCGACAAGCTGCGCGAGGTGAAGAACGGCCACGACGGCACCTGGGTCGCCCACCCCGGCCTCGTCTCCCTCGCGCGCGACATCTTCGACGCGAACATGAAGGGGCCAAACCAGCTGTCCAACAAGCGCGAGGACGTGCGCGTCACCGAAGCCGACCTGCTCAAGGTCCCCTCCGGCACCCGCACCGAGGAGGGCCTGCGCCACAACCTGCGCGTGGGCATCCAGTACACCGCCGCGTGGCTGGGCGGCCTGGGCTGCGTGCCCCTCTACAACCTCATGGAGGACGCGGCGACGGCGGAAATCTCCCGCGCCCAGGTGTGGCAGTGGCTGCACCACCACGCCTCGCTCGCCGACGGCCGCGAGGTGACCCAGGGCCTGTTCCAGCAGCTGCTCGCCGAGGAGATGGCCCACCTCGAGAAGGAGGGCGCGAGTGAGCGCTACGGCGCCGCCCACCTTTCGCGCGCCCGAGCGCTCTTCGAGCAGCTGTCCACCGCGGACACCTTCGAGGACTTCCTCACCCTGCCCGCCTACGCGGCGCTGGACGCATCGGCCTGACCTTCCATCGAACCGACGAACGAAACGCCTTCACACCTTCACTGTAGCGAGGAGCCTGAGATGTACGACGCCAACACGACGCCCCCGGATGCCTCCCCTCACGCCAAGCTCCACGCGCGACGCTTCGAGGGCATCACCCGCAACTACACCGAGAAGGACGTGGCGAAGCTGCGCGGCACGCTGCCCATCCACTACACGCTGGCCGAGGTCGGCGCCAGGCGGCTGTGGGAGCTGCTCCACACGGAGGACTACATCAACGCGCTGGGCGCCCTCACCGGCAACCAGGCCGTGCAGATGGTCCGCGCGGGCCTCAAGGCCATCTACCTGTCCGGCTGGCAGGTCGCCGCGGACGCCAACTCCGCCGGGCAGATGTACCCGGATCAGAGCCTCTACCCGGTCGACTCCGTCCCCACCGTGGTGAAGAAGATCAACAACGCCCTGCGCCGCGCGGACCAGATCGACCACGCCGAGGGCCGCAAGGACCGCTACTGGTTCGCCCCCATCATCGCCGACGCCGAGGCGGGCTTCGGCGGTCCGCTCAACGCCTACGAGCTGATGAAGAGCATGATCGAAGCGGGCGCCGCGGGCGTCCACTTCGAGGACCAGCTGGCCAGCGAGAAGAAGTGCGGCCACATGGGCGGCAAGGTGCTGGTGCCCACCAGCCACTTCATCCGCACCCTCACGGCCGCCCGCCTCGCCGCGGACGTCATGGGCGTGCCCACGCTGCTGGTCGCCCGCACGGACGCCGACAGCGCCAAGCTCTTGATGAGCGACGCGGACGAGTACGACCACGCCTTCATCGACCGCAAGAACGGCCGCACCTCCGAGGGCTTCTACCGCCTCAACGGCGGCCTGGACTGCGCCATCGCCCGCGGCCTGGCCTACGCGCCCTTCGCGGACCTGGTCTGGTGCGAGACCAGCACCCCGGACCTCGCGCAGGCCAGGAAGTTCGCCGAGTCCATCCGCGCGAAGTTCCCCGACAAGCTGCTGGCCTACAACTGCTCGCCGTCCTTCAACTGGAAGAAGAACCTGGACGACGCCACCATCGCGAAGTTCCAGCGTGAGCTGGGCGCCATGGGCTACAAGTTCCAGTTCGTCACCCTGGCCGGCTTCCACGCCCTGAACCACTCCATGTACGAGCTGGCGCGCAAGTACAAGGACCGCGGCATGGCGGCCTACAGCGAGTTCCAGCAGGGCGAGTTCGGCGCCGAGAAGGACGGCTACACCGCCACGCGTCACCAGCGCGAGGTGGGCACCGGCTACTTCGACCAGGTCGCCGAGGTCATCTCCGGCGGCTGCGCCAGCACCCTGGCCCTGCACGAGTCCACCGAGGCCCACCAGTTCTAGTCCCGGGCGTCCCCGACGCCCCCTTCCGCGAGGCCGTGGGCTTCGGGCGTCCGTTCCGCCCGCAAGTCCCCGGCCTCCGGCCTTTTTCGGGGCCGGGGTCCTCGATGTCCCACCCCGGACGCAACTTCCGGCGGGGCTGGGCGATAATGCGGATCAGACGTCCGAGATTCGCGCGGGGTGCGCCCCGCGGACCGCCACGGAGCCAGCGCCATGAGCAGCATCAACTCCCTCACGGGCCCCCGCGTCCAGTCCTTCGGCACCCAGGCCCAGGCCCCCGCCTCGCGCGCGGGCTTCGGCTCGCTCATCCAGCAGAACCCGGCGGGCGGGTCCATGTCGGCCGCCTACCGGCCGGGCGACCAGACGATGGCCTCGGGCGGCCAGGTGGTCTCCTCGGCGCTCTCCTCCGTGGGCGCCTCGTCCGGCAACGGCATCCTGAACTCCTACCTGTCCGCGGTGGGCCGTGGCCCCATCTCCGAGGACGGCACCCAGGGCGCCAGCGGCCAGCCCGCCGCCGGGAGCCAGGCGGAGCAGGAGCAGAAGGTCGTCATGGAGCTGGCGGAGCTGTCGGCGGCGACGCTGAGCAACTCCATCCTGCACATGGGCAACAAGATGAAGATCAGCCTGGACACCGAGTAGCGCTCAGTACCACCAGCGCCTCCACTTCTTGCGGTCGATGGACTTCAGGTAGGCCTCGCGTTGGCCCGCCTGGAGGTCCCCCTCGCCATCCCACGGGTGCTCGGTCTCCGTGCGCTGGCCCCCATCCTGGTCCGTCACGTCGTTGAGGAAGCCCGCCCGCCCCTCCGCCGGGACCACGTCGCCATCCACGTCCGGGTCCTTCTGCTTGTCTGGATCCAACGGGATGCCCAGCGGCGTGTTGAGGTAGTCCTTCGAGTCCATGTCATCGCTCCTTCGAGGGGACGGGTGCGGCCCGTGACTCGAAGGTGGGGATGGCGTGTCCCCCCGCGCAGCATGGCGGCCCGCCGGGCGGGCCCGCGTCGCCTCAGTTGAGGTACTTCGGACGGGGCGGCGTCGGTGGCGGTGCCTGCCGCATCAGCTCCAGCCCCTGGCGGGTGAGGATGAAGCGCACGACGCCCGAGCCGCGCTCGGTTTCGATCTCCGCCTCGAAGGCCGGCCCGGCGATTCCGCCCAGGGCCACCTCCTTGCGCAGGTTGCGCACCTTGCCGCTCAGCAGGTCCCCGGCCACCTCCTTCACCGCGTCGCCGCGCTCGTGCAGCTCGTACGCCGTCTGGTGCAGCGTCATGGCGAGCGAGGGGGTCAGCGGTTGGGAGCTGAAGAGGACGGAGATGAGCAGCCAGTAGGGAGGGGTCTCGTCGGAGGACATCGCGCCCCCATCCTAAGCGCCCGCGTGCCCTCGGGCCCGTCGAAGTGACACGCGCGCGGCGAGCGGCCGGCGGGGAGTGCTCAGCCCGCCCGGGGGCGACGGCGCGACGCGATGCCCTCGGCCAGCACCGCTTGATGCTTCCAATGGCCGTACAGCCGCCCCTGCGAGGCGAGCCTGTCCAGCTTCCGCCGCGTCTCGTCGTCCACCTGCCCCGGAGGGGCGTCGCGGAAGGGTGTCCCCGGCAGGGGCATGAACGTGTGGCCGTGCACGCGGGCTCCCAGCTCCGCCAGCCGCTCCATGAGCGCGACGGTGGCCTCCACGTCGGAGGCCTCCTCGCCGGGCAGCCCGAGGATGAAGTCCACGTTGGGCACGAAGCCGCCCTCCACCGCCAGCCGCGTGGCGCGGACCACCGTCTCCACGTCGTGGCCCCGGCGCGTGCTCTGGAGGATGCGCTCGGAGCCGGACTGGCCGCCGATGATGAGGTTGTCGTTGTGCACGTAGCGCTTGAGCAGCGCGAGCGCCTCCGGCGTGACGTGCTCCGGGCGCACCTCCGACGGGAAGGTGCCGTAGTACACGCGCCCGTCGGGGCCCATCGCCTCGCGCACCGCCGCGAGCAGCGCCTCCACCGCGGCCAGGTTCATCGTCTCGTCCCCCGTGCCGTAGGACATGGACGTGGGGGTGATGAAGCGCAGGTCGCGCTTGCCCGCGCGCCGCAGCTCCCGCGCCCAGTGGGCCACGTTGGCCACCGAGCGGTGGCGGAAGCGCGCCTTGCTCATGAAGGGCGTCTGGCAGAAGCGGCACGCGTAGATGCAGCCGCGCGTGATTTCGATGGCGCCGTACTTGGAGTGGCGCGCCGCGAAGGGCGGGAAGTCGTCGAGCTTCACGCCCTCGCCCCGGCCGTTCTGCTCCAGCCTGCCGTCCTTCAGCCACGCGACGCCGTGGGTGCCGCGCGGGTCCTCGCCCCGCTGGACGCGCCCCAGCAGCTCGCGCAGCGAGTGCTCGCCCTCGCCCACCGCGATGACGTCGAAGCCGGCCTGGAGCGTCTGGAGCGGCTCGGCGGTCGCGTGCACGCCGCCGGCGATGCACAGCACCGAGCGGCCCTCCAGCCGCTCGCGCACGAACGTCAGCTCCTCCACGGCGGGGGCGAAGCTGGCGGAGTAGAAGGACCACGCGGCCACCACCGTGTCGCCCGCGTCGACGCGCTCGCGCACGGTGGCCAGCAGCGTGTCCCTGTCACGCGGGAACCACAGCTTCACGTCCGCGAGCGCCGGGTCCGACTCCACGGCGCCCGCCAGCACGGTGAAGGCGTACTTGCCCGGATACTGGTAGCTGAGGACGAGCGAGACGGGGCGGCGCGGCTGCATGCGGGGACAGCATGATGCCACACGCCCCGCGCCACCAGCGCGACGACGAGCAGGCGGGCGGGCGCGTCCCCCACCCTCAGCGGGTGGCGGCCTCGGGGGTGGGTCGCACCAGGTCGAGAACGCGGGTGACGAGCGACGGGAAGGCCATGGCCCGGGGAGCCACCCGCTCGTCCAGGTCCGCCATGCGCGCCACCACCAGGTCATACTCGGGGAACACGAGGACCGTCTGACCTCCGGTGCCCATGGCGGCGAAGCCCTCGGGAGGCCCCTCCATCGTCATCCTGTAGCTGGCGCGCAGCACCTTGGACTCGAAGTCGGTGAGGGCCTTTTCGCTCCCGAGCCGCTCGACGAGGGCCCTGGCCAACACGTCCTGCACCATGGGACGGCCCACCAGGTCCGCGAGCTTCGCCAGCGTCTGCTCCGGGACGCCGTTCGCCCGCGCCTCGTCCAGCATCGGCTGGACCAGGGTCATGGTGGGACGCTGCTCGTACACGAGCCACCACAACAGCCCGCCCGAAGGGGCATGGGGCTGCGCCGCCATGGTGCACTCACGCACCCAGGCCTCGCTCAGGATGCGCTGGCCAGCCCAGACGCCCTTCTGGAGCATCAACTGCCCCACCTTCGCGAAGTCCACCGGATGAAGTTGCAGCCCCGCCATGCCCACCGCGTTACCCGCGGGGTCCTTGTCCCAGCGGAAGTCACGGATGCCCAGCGGAGCGAAGAGCCGCCGCTCCAGGTACGCATCCAGCTTCTCTCCGGACGCGCGCTCGACGATGCCCGACAACAGGTTGACGGCGTTGTTGTTGTAGAAGAACCGACTGCCCGGCTCCTCCGTGACGCGGGACTCCAACGCGTGGCGGACGAAGTCCCTCGCGTCGTAGATGTCCTGGGCGGAGCGCTGCGCGTCCAGCCCCGACGTGTGGTTGAGCAGGTGCCGCACCGTCACCTTCGCCGCGAGTCCCTCCCTCCACTCCGGGAAGAAGCGCGACACGGGCGTGTCCGCGGACGGAATCCGTCCCTCGTCGATGAGCAGTCCGATGGCCAGCGCCACCACGCCCTTCGTGGCCGACATGGTCTCGATCCGGTGGCTCTCTCCACCGAAGTACCACTCGCCCACCAGCCTGCCATGGCGTAGCAGCACCAACCCCGCCGACCCCGCCTCCTCCGCCGCCTTCACCAGCGCCGCCAGCGCCGGCTCCGAGAGCCCCGCGTCGCGCGCCGATATCCGCTCCAGCCCCGAGCCCACCCCAGCCGCCTCGCGCGCCGCGCGCGCGTTGCGCGTCGCCTGCTCCACCAGCGCCTCATACCCTGGCAACTGGCGGACGGGCTCCAGGGCCTTGGCGAAACGAAGCCCGGCCGGGTCCGCGAAGCCACTTCGCACAGCCCGCTCCACCCAGGTGAAGGACGCCGTCGGGTCTCCCACGCGCGCCGCCGCCAAGGCGGCCGACCACGCGACCTCGGGGTAGACGTGCCCCGCCTCCCAGGTGGACTTCAGGAGCGCATGCGCCTTCCCGAGCTCTCCCCCGTCCACGAGCTTCCACGCCTGGTTGATGGCATGGGTCGCTTCGGGAGTCGGCGCGGGAGCGTTCCACTCCGAGGTCGGCGCCGGCGGGGGACTCGTCGGCGCGTGGGCGCAGGCCAGCAGCAGACAGACGACGATGACGGGATGTCGCATCTGGTATCTCCAGACCTTCTGGCGAGGATTCAACGTGGAGCGGGCCGCACCAGGTCGAGCACCCGCTGCCCCAGGGTCCGGAACTCGATGGCCTCGTCGACCTCGCCCCCCGTGATGGCCATCCGCGCGACGACGATGTCATGCTCGGGGAACACGAGCAGCTGTTGTCCTCCCTGTCCCATCGCCGCGAACCCCACCACACGTCCCACCCCCCATCGCTTGACTCCCGCGGGCGCGGCCTTGTCGAACAGCTCGAAGGAGGCTTCCGCCCCCAGCGCCGTGAACAGGCGCTCGTAGAGCTCCCGCCCCTCGAAGTCCCGCCCCATCAATTCCTGGACCCGCCCCAACGACGCCTCCGACGCGCCGTTGCCACGGGCCCGAACCAGCAGGTCCGGGTCGAGCGCCATCCGCGTCCCTTCCTCGTAGACGAGCCACCAGAGCAGGCCGGAGGTGGTGTCGTGGGACTGGGCGGGCGCCGCCCCCAGCTCGCGAATCCAGGCCTCGCTCAGGATGCGCTCGCCGCGCCACACGCCCCGCTGGAGCAGCAGCTGTCCAAGCTTCGCGAAGTCCAACGGATGGACCTTGAAGCCAGCCATTCCCACCGGGTTCCCCGACGGGTCCGTGGACCAGACGATGTCCTGGATGCCGAGCGGCGTGAAGAGCCGCCGCCTCAGGTAGGCTTCCAGCTTCTCCCCCGCCGCGCGCTCGGCGATGCCAGCCACGAGGTTGGTCGCCTTGTTGTTGTAGAAGAACCGGCGGCCGGGCTCATCCACGACGGCCGAGTCCAGCGCCAGCCGCACATAGTCCTTCGCCTCGTAGATTTCCCCAGCGGTGCGCCGGGCCGCGAGCCCCGAGGTGTGGCTGAGCAGGTGCCGCAACGTCACCTGGGCCTTCAGGCCCTCCTTCCACTCCGGGAAGAAGTGGGACACGGGCGTGTCCACGGACGGAATCTTCCCATCGTCGATGAGCAGCCCGATGGCCAGCGCCACCACGCCCTTCGTCGCCGACATGGCCTCGATGCGCTCGCTCTCCCCGCCGAAGTACCACTCCCCCACCAGCTTGCCCCGGCGCAGCAGCACCAGCCCCGAGGAGCTCGCCTCCTCCGCCGCCTTCACCAGCGCGGCCAGCTCGGGCTCCGAGATGCCCGCCTCGGCCGGAGAGATTCGCTCGAGTCCCGAGCCCACGCCCGCCGCCTCACGCGCGGCCCGCGCATTGCGTCGCGCGCCCTCCAACAGGGCGTCGTAGCCAGGCAGCGCGCGGACGGGCTCCATCGCCCGGGAGGAGCGAAGGCTGTAGAGGTTCTTGAAGCCGTGCTGGACGGCACGCTCCAGCCAGTGGGACGACGCGGCGGCATCTCCCCCGAGCCCCGCCGACACGGCCGCCGCCCATGCGATGTCCGGGTGGGCATGTCCCGCGTCCCAGAGCGCTGTCACGAGCGCGAGGGCCTTCGCGCTCTCCCCTCCTTCGACCGCTTCCCAGGCCCGCATGACCACGCCCTCCTCCTCGGGCGTGAGCGAAACCACCGGGCCGGGGGGCGTCACGGCGCCATCCGCCGGGGACGACGTCCGTGAGTGGGCACAGGCCAGCAGGGAGCAGCAGACCGCGAAGAGGAGCTGTCGCATCCGGAACCTCCAGGGGACCACGAATGGGCACCACGGCGGCCACCAGGAGCGGAAAAAAACGAACAGGCTCTTCCGCGCCACGCTCCCTTCGAGTCATGCGAAGGGAGCCCCCCCTGGAACCGCCCTCACAACACACACCGGGCGCGCTTGTTCCCAGACGGAAGCGTCAGTCCGCCGTCCGCGCCAGGAGCTCCCAGGCCGCCCGCACGTGAGGCTCCCGCGTCGTCGTGGCCCCAATCGCCATGCGCAGCACGTACCGGGCGGGTTGGCCATCCACGGCGGGCAACACCGTATGCGACAGGAACACCTTCCCCGTCGCGTTGACGCGCTCCAGCAGCGCGCGGTTGCGCGCGTCGGTGTCCTCCGGACGCGCTCCGGGGAGCGGCTTCAGTCGGAAGCACACCAGCGGGAGCGAGCGCGGCGCGCACACCTCGAAGCGGGCGTCCTCGCGGACCCAGGACTCGAAGCACTGCCCCAGGCGCACGTGCTCCCGGATGTGGGCGCGCAAGCCCTTCGCGCCGTAGTGGCGCAACACGAACCACAGCTTCAGCGCGCGGAAGCGCCGCCCCAGGGGCACCTGCCAGTCCCGGTAGTCGATGACGGCGCCGCTCGCGGACGCCGCGTTGCGCAGGTACTCCGGCGCCACGCTGAGCGCGTCGAGCAACGCGCGACGGTCGCGCGTATAGAAGGCATTGCAGTCGAAGTTGGTGAGCAGCCACTTGTGAGGGTTGAAGGACAGCGAGTCCGCCGCCTCCACGCCCTCCAGGAGCCCCCGGTGCTCCGGGCACACCAGCGCCGCGCCCGCCCAGGCCGCGTCGATGTGCAGCCAGCCGCCCGCGGCCTTCACCCCCGTGCGCTCCAGCACCTCGCCCACCGCGCGCACCGGGTCCACCGCGCCCGAGGACGTCGTCCCCACCGAGGCGCAGACGAAGAAGGGCTTGCGGCCCGCGGCCAGGTCCTCGCGGATGGCGCGCTCCAGCACGTCGGCGCGCAGCGCGTAGCGGGCATCCGTCTCGATGAGCCGCACGTGCGCCGAGTCCTCCGCGCCATGCGCCACGCCACACAGCATGGCCGCCTTGAGCACGGACGAGTGGGCCTGCGTCGACGTGTAGACGACCCACTCGGAGTCCACGGGCGCGCCCTGGCGCCGCACGCGCTCGCGCGCGGCCACCATCGCCACGAGCGTCGCCTCGCTCGCGGTGCCCTGGATGACGCCGCCGCCTCGCGCGGAGGTGGAGCGGAAGTCCTCCGGCAGGCCCGTCAGCTCCGCGAGCCAGTCCAACACCCGGGTCTCCAGCTCCGTGGCCGCGGGGCTGGTGGACCAGAGCATGCCCTGCACGCCCAGGCCCGCCGACAGCAGCTCTCCCAGCACCGCGGGCCCGGAGGCATTGGCCGGGAAGTAGGCGAAGAACGACGGCGACTGCCAATGCGTCACGCCGGGCAGCACGACATCCTCCAGCTCCTGGAAGACGGCCTCCCAGCCACGCTCGCCACCCAGGCCCTCCTCGGGAGGATGCGCGGGCAGCTTCGCCGCGACGGCGCCCGGCGCCACCTGCGAGCGCACCGGGAACGACTCCAGCCGCGCCTGATAGTCGGCGATCCAATCCACCATGCGATGCCCCAACCGCCGGAACTCCTCCGGGCTCAGATGGGGCACCACGCCATCATCGTCACGCGAGTCCTGACCCATGCGCGCACTCCTCCCATGCACCGCGCCGGTCTTCAAACACCGACGTCGCGCGAAAGGAAAGCCTGTTCACCAGGACGCGAACGGAACGGGGCGTCAGGCCCCCGCCCCCGGCGGCGCATGCACCCATTGGACGAGCTGGATGATGACGCCAGTCAAGGTCATCTCTGGCACTGAGAGACATGGCCTCTCATCGCAGCGGGGCGGGCGACCCGGCCCGGACGCTGGAGCTCCTCTGGCGCAAGGAGGTCCCCACCCCGTCGGGACAGCGCGGCCCCAAGCCCACGCTGAGCGTGGACGCCATCGTCGTCGCGGGCATCGCGCTCGCGGATGAGGAGGGCCTGGACGGCGCTCACCATGCGCAAGCTGGCCGCGCGCCTGTCGGTCGGCCCGATGACGCTCTACACCTACATCCCCGGCAGGGCGGAGCTGGTGGACCTTCGTGCTCGGCTTCGTCGAGTCCACGGCGCGGGCCTCCGCCGCGGCCACGGCCGCCCGACGGGAGTCCTCCCAGAGCGACGAGGAGTGGTGGAGCGCGAACGCACCGCTCCTGTCTCGCATCCTCGACCCGGCACGCCATCCCCTCGCCGCGCGGGTCGGCTCCGCCGCGGGCGCCGCGCATGGCGCCACGCTCGACCCGGACCACGCCTTCCGCTTCGGCCTCGAGCGCGTCCTCGACGGCCTCGACGCCCTCGTCTCGAGCAAGGGCCGCAAGCGCCCAGGGCCTCCGCGACAGGCTCCGTGACGCGCCGCGCATCGCGCGTGCAATCGACAACGTGAATCCTCGCCTCACGGCTTACACCGAGAGTGAGAAGTGATTTCCTCGGGCCATGCGCCCAGCCCTCCCGAGTCCCGCTTCGAAGTGTCGAGGCTCCACGCGGTACGTCGTGCTCGCGGTCGTCCTCGCGGGCCTGTGTTGGCCCACGTGGGCCCATGCGCAGGCCTGGTCACTGACGACAGCGCAGCGACAGGCCTTCCTGCGTCACTACGCGCCGGTCATCCTCAAGCGAGGCAACGGCGACGACGGCCGTCATGGCTACGACTGGGTGACGAGCTTCGACTTCGACCGGGACGGGAACTTCTCCAACAACAAGATGAACTGGAAGCAGGTGCCCCAGTACATCGACGCCGCGCGAGCGGGCACCGGGGCGTACTCGGGGTGGCGCATCCGGCCCACGCTCTACACCGCGCTCATCGAATACATGGACGGCGCGAGCAAGAACCTGAAGCTCATCTACCACGTGTACCACGCGCTCGATAAGAACGCGGCGGGCGACTACCAGCTCCACGACTGGGAGCGGGTGGAGCTGCTCGTCACCAACGCGGTCGGCAATCCAGGCGCGGGCGAGTCCGTGGCCTACGCCGTGGTGACGCAGCACAAGCGCAACGTCGTGCGCCGCGCGGGCCATGTGGACCTCAACTTCCTGCAGACGCCCACCGGCAAGCACCTGCTCATCTGGCAGGCGGAGTGGTCCGACAAGCTCGCGGCGGCGCACGGGCAGGAGCTGCGCTTCGTCACCGACCCGTGGACCCTCTTCGCCGGGCGCCTCGCCAGCGCGGGCAAGGCCGAGGCGGGCGTGAACAACGACGGCGGCCGGAAGAACGTGCACTACGCCTTCGTGCCGGAGGACGCGCCGGACGCGGTGGCGACACTCGGCGCCCAGGCCATCACCTACGCGACGGCGGACGCGCTCGCCAGCCGCTACGACAACGGGAAGACCGTCACCTGGCCCGACGTGAAGCGCGTCACCTACGAGCTCCAGGACCTGGCGGACATCCTCCCCACCCACTGGCAGCACGGCGGCTACGCGACGCACTGGCTGGACACCGCGCCCATCGACTTCTACCTGGAGAGCGCCCTCGTCAACGAGGCGGGCGCGCCAGAGGTGAGCCCAGGCATGCAGCGCTTCTTCCCCCAGACGCGCGACATCGAGAACGAGGACGAGCGCGAGGGCTACATCGCCAAGAAGTGGCTGCTGGGCACCTTCGAGCTGAACGAGAGCGCCTCGGACTTCGGCGGCGGCGGCTCCAATGCCTTCCACGACAACGCCTGGGCCAGCACCGTGGTCGACTCACGGGGCCGGACCCGGGCGAGCGCGAGCGGCTACCCCACGTCCGCCAGCGCCTTCTGGTGGCAGCACGACTACTTCGTCCACTCGGGCCTCTCGGACTCGACCGACGGCGTGGAGCAGGGCTTCTGGCTCCCGGGAGCATGGTACCGCCCGGAGAGCGGCGGCTTCGATGGCCGGTGGGTCCAGCTCTTCGATGACCGGCCCGGGTTGGAGTCAGGACAGCGCTAGCGACCACCGCCCAGCAACGCGCGGCGGTCGCCTCCCATCGTCGCGAGCATCCACCCTGGATACTCCGGCGGCAGCCGGCTCGCTTCGTCGATGGCCGCCAGCTCCCGCGCGCTCAGCACGAGCTCGGCGGCGGCCAGGTTGTCGTCCAGTTGCTGGAGCGACTTCGCGCCGACGATGACGCTCGAGACGTGTTGCTGGTGGAGCACCCACGCCAGGGCCACGCGGGCGACGGACGCCCCGTGGGCCTCGGCGATGGGGCGCATCACGTCGATGACCTGGAAGGCGCGCTCGCGGTCCACGGGCGGGAAGTCGAGCTGCGCGCGGCGGGTCCCCGACTCGGCCTGCTTGTCACGCCCCACCTTGCCACTCAGCAGTCCCCCGGCCAGCGGACTCCAGACGAGCAACCCCACCCCCTCGCTCAGCAGGAACGGCGCCAGCTCGCGCTCCAGGTCTCGCCCCGCGACCGAGTAGTACGCCTGGAGCGAGTCGAAGCGCGCGAGCCCCAGCCGTTCGGAGAGGCCCAGCGCCTTCATCATCTGCCACGCCGACCAGTTCGACACGCCCACGTAGCGCACCAGCCCCTGGCGGACGAGGTCATCGAGCGCGCGCAACGACTCCTCGATGGGCGTCACCGGGTCGAAGGCGTGGAGTTGGTAGAGGTCGATGTGGTCGAGCTGAAGCCGCTTCAAGCTCGCCTTCACCGCGTCGAGGATGTGGGCTCGGGAGGCGCCTCCCGCGTTCGGCCCCTTCCCCATGGACATGAAGCCCTTCGTGGCGACCAGGACCTCCTCGCGCTTGACCTGGAGGGAGCGCAGCGCCCGCCCGAGCATCTCCTCGGAAAGCCCCTCGCCGTAGGCATTCGCGGTATCGATGAGGTTCACCCCTGCTTCGAGCGCGCGAGCGAGCAACCCCTCGGCCTGCGCCTGCTGGACGTTGCCAATCGGAGCGAACCGCCCCGCGCCTCCAAACGTCATGGTCCCCAGCGAAATCTCGGAGACGAACAGCCCCGTACGCCCCAATTGCCTGTAACGCATGCACGACTCCTCGGATGGAATGGACCGACGCCGACTTCGCGCCCAAGCGCCTCGGCGTCCGATGCCTGGAACGTAAAGGGGAGCATTCTCCGGCCCTATGCTGTTCCTCGAAGACTCTTGGACAATCCTCCAAGGGCCTTTCTCTTTCGAGCCAGTCCGGCGAAAAGCAGGCACACCATGGCAAGCCTCCCTTCACGTGCGGCGACCTCACCGACCGACGACGCCGTCGCACGGGTGATGGGCGAACTCGCGTCCAGGCATGAACGGGCGCTCGGTCGCGACGGGCACATCTCTCCGCTCCCCGGGCTCCATCTCATCCGCGCCTCCGCGCCCGGCAAGCCGGTCCCCGCGACCTTCGAGCCGATGCTCTATGTCGTGGTCCAGGGACGCAAACAGGTCACGCTCGCACGCGAACGCTATGTCTACGACCCCGCGAACTACCTGCTGACGTCCGTGCCCTTCCCGGCGACCTCGAAGCTGCTCGATGCATCCAAGGAGCATCCGTATCTCTGCATTGGCATCTCGCTCGACCCCGCGCTGGTGAGCTCGGTGTTCATGGAGCTGTCGGCGGAGGGCGACACGGCCCGGCTGGAGCCACGGTCCACCCCGCGCGCGGTCGCGGTCGGCCCCGTCGACCTGGGCCTGCTGGATGCGGTGCTCCGGCTGGTGCGGCTGGTGGACTCGCCACGGGATGCGCGCCTCCTCGCGCCCCTCATCCACCGGGAGCTCACCTACCGACTCCTGGTGGGCGAACAGGGAGCGCGCCTCGCGGCGCTCGCCCTGCGGGGCGGACACACCCACCGCGTCGCCCGGGCCATCACCTGGCTGCGAGAACACTTCGACGAGCCCATCCGGGTCGAGTCGATGGCCCGCTCCGTGGGCATGAGCGCCTCCGGCTTCCATCACCACTTCCGCGCGGTGACGGGCGCCAGCCCCCTCCAGTTCCAGAAGCAGCTGCGCCTCCAGCGGGCGCGTCACCTCATGCTCAACGAGTCACTCGACGCGTCGACCGCGGCGTTCCGTGTCGGCTACAACGACGCCTCGCAGTTCAGCCGGGAGTATCGCCGCCTGTTCGGCGCGCCACCGCTGCGCGACGTCACCCGCCTGCGCGGCCTGCCGTGAGCCCCCGGGGCCAGTGCCTGGGGCCCGCGACTCACCGCGGGAAGTCCAGCACCGCGCGCACCGGGTAGTGGTCCGAGCCTCCCGTCCGAAGCACCTTCGCGCCGGACAGGGAGAGCTTCCGGCCCAGGATGTGGTCGATCTCCACCACCGACGGCAACATGGACGTCGCGCCGGGCCAGGTCGAGCCACAGTCCGCGCCCTTCCCGTCGCAGGCATGGACGAAGTCCGCCGCGGCGAAGGCCTTCATCGCCGCGCCGGAGCGCTCCTCGTTCATGTCGCCCAGCAGCAGCAGCGGCCCCTCCTCCTTCGCGTACCGCCGCACCAGGGCCGCGCCCTGTTTCTCGCGGAGCACCGCGTTCTTCGCCATGGACTCGAACAGGTCCTCGTCCTTCGTGTGCCGCGCCCCCGGGGCCATGAGGTGCACGCAGGCGACCTTCAACCTCCGCCGGCCAACGCGCACCTCCGCCTCCAAGCCAGGCATCCGGTGTGGCTTCTGCGCGAAGGGCTCCGCGCGCGTCACCGGATGCTTGCTGGCGATGCCCATGCCCCAGCTGCCCTTGCGGGGCAGCAACCTCGAGTGGGGATACTTCGCCCCGAGCCGCTTCCGGAACGCGTTGGCGAAGCGCGGCGTCAGCTCCCGCAGGCAGAGGATGTCCGGCGCCTCCTGCTCGATGACGTCCAGGGACCTGCCCACGTCCTCCTCCGACGCGGAGTAGAGGACGTTGTAGGTCATGACCCGCAGGGGATCGCGCGGCTCGGGCGCCGCGCCACCGACCACCACGACCAGCAGGGACACCGCGAGGCTGGAGGGACACATGCCGGACACGCGCAGCAATCCACGGGCCAGGAAGACCGTGGCCCGTAGGAGACACCCGGGACAGCGTGTGAGTCCCACCTCCGGGTGCCCCACCCCAGGCCATGGCCGGGGCGCATCCCTGCTTCATGACAGAACCATGACGAAACCCAGGACACCTCGAGCCCATCTCGCGACGACGCCCTCCTAGGTTGCCCCCTTCGATTGGCGCGCGCATGGAGCGTCTCGCCACGAGGAGACACGATGCAGGGGACGGACGTCACGAGGCAGGGGCACGGAAACACGGTGGGACGAACGAGCGCGTCCGGAGGGAAGCGGCCGCGTCGGGTGGTGGTGACGGGCCTCCTGGGAGCACTCGCCCTCTCGGTCCTCACGGCCGCCGACACACCCGAGCCCGCCACGTGGCTGGCCAACCCCGAGGCGCAAGCGCGCATGAAGCGCGTGGAGGAGGGGCTGGCGCCCGTGCCCATCCCCGATGAGAAGCCGCTCCGCCTGTCGTTGGAGCGGTGGATGGCGCTGTATGCGATTCCCGGCCTGAGCATCGCGGTGTTCGACCAGGGCGAGCTCGTCTGGGCCAAGGGCTACGGGGTGAAGGAGGCGGGCGGCACCGACCCCGTCACGCCGGAGACGATGTTCCAGGCCGCCTCCATCGGCAAGACGCTCACCGCCGTGGCGGTCGCGCACCACGCCGAGCAGGGGCGCTGGTCCCTCGACCAGGACGTCAACAAGCTGCTGCGGACGTGGAAGGTGCCGGACAACGGCTTCACGAAGAAGCGGAAGGTCACGCTGCGACGACTCCTCAGCCACAGCGCCGGCGTGGCCAACCACGCCCCCCAGGGCTACCTCCCGACCCAAACGCGCCCCACCCTCACGCAGGTGCTCGAGGGAAGCGCCCCCTCGCTCACGCCTCCCGTGCGCGTGGTCGCCGAGCCGGGAAGCACCATCCAGTACAGCAACGCCGGGTTGGCCATCGTCCAACAGCTCATGGTCGACCAGCTCGGTCTGCCCTTCCCCCGCCTCATGCACGACACGGTCCTGTCGCCCCTCGGCATGGCGCACAGCACCTTCGAGCAGCCCCTCCCCTCGCACCTCGCCACCCAGGCCGCCACGGCGACCCGCGCGGATGGCGCGAGCCTCGAGGGCCGCTGGTTGACCTACCCGGAGATGGCGGCCGCCGGTCTCTGGACCACGCCTTCGGACCTCGCTCGCTTCGCGCTCGGCGTGAGCCGGGCCTGGGCGGGCGAACCCGGACAGGTCCTCTCCCAGAAGATGGCGAAGCAGGTGCTCTCTCCCCAGGAAGCCTCGAAGGCGGTGAAGCCGAGCCCGGGCCCGTGGCAACGCGAGGTCTTCGGGCTCGGGTTCCGGCTCCCCCTCCAACAGGCGTGGTTCGGACATGGCGGCTGGAGCGACGGCTATCGCGCCCAGCTCACGGCCTTCGCCAGCTCCGGCAGCGGCTTCGTGCTGATGGCCAACTCGGACAACGCCGCGTTCCTCTTCCCGCTCATCGCGGACAGCATCGTGGCCACGTATGGATGGAAGGGCTACACCCCCAAGCCCGTGTCCAGCTACGTGGTGGTGGACCTGCTCGTGCGGCTCCGGGGCGTGGACGAGGCGCTCGCCTGGTTCCGGGCACGACATGCGACCGGCGCCCCCGACGTGGCGAGCCCCGAGGTGCTCGATGCCCTGGGCCACGCGATGCGCTCCATGGACAAGGTGGCCGACGCGGTGAAGGTGTTCGAGACCAACGCCGCGCTCTTCCCTGGCGGACCAGAGGTCCACACCAGCCTCGGCGACGCCTATGTCGACGCGAAACGCGAGCAGGACGCCGTCACCTGCTACAGGCGGGCCCTGGAGCTCGCGCCGGGGGACCCCGAGGTCCGCGCGCGGCTGGAGAAGCTCGTCCCCAGCCCTCCCGCCGCCACGCCACGCGGCGCCCATCGATAAATCCCCGGGAATAACACCCGGGGGCCCGCCGACGTCCTCCAGCCTGGAGTCGAAGTGCTCCCTCCGCGGCGCGCGGGGAGCCCACGCGCCCCTTGCGTGGGCTGGAAAGGCATCGGTCAAGGCAATGAGTCATCCATGGCAGTCCACGACGAGCCGCAAGGACTCGGGGCGCGGGGTCGTCCTCGCGGGCCTCGTCGCCCTCTCCTCCGCGTGTCAGCCGGGGCCCACGTCCGGGGAGCCCACCCCACCCGAGTCCCCCTCCGAGAGCACGCAATCGCTCGCCGCGCTCCCGAAGACCTGCCAGGACGTCAAGAACCAGCAGTACCTCACGAAGGATGGCGAGTACCTCCTGTACTACGAGGGGGAGCGGAGCAAGCCCTGGAAGGCGTACTGCCATGGCATGGCGGGCACGCCGGTGGAGTACCTCACGCTCCCCGAGTCGCACCTCTTCTCCAACTTCTCCGAGTACGCCGCGGGCGACCACTCCCCCGGCACCACGGTCCGGACAATCTTCCACAAGCTGCGCATCGACCCCACCACGCTGCGCGTGCGTGCCTGGGACAAGACCTTCACGACCTCCACCGGCCAGCTCACGCACGGCCCGACGGGCGCCACCGTCACGGTCATGCCCTACGCCACCGCGATGGCCTGCACCGGGGGCGACTCCGGACGCGCGACGGTCGACCTGCGTGGCACGCCGTTCATCCTGCCGTATGCCCCCTTCCATGTGGACGGGTGGGCCCGCGCGGGAACCACGACGCGCGAGCCGGGCGACCAGGTCGCCACGCTGACGGGCGGCGGCGCCTGTGGCTGGAACGGCCCCACCCTCACCGCGTGGGAGGACCCCCTCGACGGCGGCATCCTGCCCCTCATCTACGACGTCGCCGCTCCGACCTGGAAGGTGGCCGCGCGCGTCTATCCCGTGGGCGGCTCGCCCACCTCGGGACAGGCGCTCGACCTGGGCTGGTACGACATGCACCAGCTCACCGTGGGCAACGACGCCATCAACGCGGTCCGCGTGCCCCGGGGCTGGAAGGTCACCCTCTACACGGACTCGGGCTTCCGGGGCACGCAGCACATCTTCACGCGGGACACCGACCTGACCGGCCACGTCGTCAACCTGCAGACCTCCAGCATCCACGTCGAGGCGCCGGTGACGGTGTTCACCCAGCCCAGCTTCACGGGCGAATCGCGGGAGCTGCGCCCGGGTCGCTACACCCTGGAGCAGCTCGGCCTGACGAGCGCCACGTTCCGCTCCCTCAGGATTCCCGAGGGGTTCCGCGTGACGCTCCACGAGGAGTCCTTCGACTACGGCCGCTACCAGGTGCTCACCCAGGACACCGACCTGGCCACCGGCAGCTACATGGACGGGAGGGTCGCCGCCCTCTTCATCGAGTCCCCCTCGCAGCGCGACACCAACGTCGTCTATGGCCACTGGCAGTCCTCCGGCGGCCGCGAGGTGCGCCATGACGGCAATCGGCGCCTGCTGCTGAGCGGGCTCGGCGTCGAGGACGAAATCGTCACCATCGACCTGGAGTCGGCCGCGGGTCCCGTCCTCTTCCTGTCGAACGGCACCGATACCCCGGTGGCCGAGTCGGTCCTCATCTCGCCCACGGTCGCGCGCCTCACCGTGGCCATGCGCAGCACCGAGGGTCCTCCCATCCTCATCGCCGGCACGAGCCAGCCGGGGAAGAGCGGCGCTTTCACGGTCCGCGCCAACAGGGGGCGGCTCCAGTACGCGAGCTACCTGGAGGCCAAGGTCGTGACCGGCTTCCATTTCATCTATGACGACCGGGGCACGGGCGCCGCCGGCAACCTCTCCGTCTGGCGCCCCGCGGCGGACAACGCCCAGGGCTACTACTCGCTGGGCGACGTCGCCATGCCCAGCCACGGCGTGGCGCCGCGAGCCGGCTTCGTCGTCAAGGACAAGGGCTACGGGGGGCTGCTGCTCCGTCCCAAGGACTACGCCCTGGTCTGGAGCAGCGAGGGGACGTCGGGTGGCCTCAAGGGAAGCTTCTGGCAGGCCCTCCCGTTCGACGGCTACACCTGCCTGGGCGGCATCGCGAACAACGATTTCTACAAGCCGCCCCTCGACGCCATGCGCTGCGTCCGGAGCGACTTCGCCGTCCAGGTCGCCTCGCAGCGGGTGTGGGACGACGCGGGGGCCAAGGGCTCCAAGTCGAGCGTCACCCTGCTCGAGACGCGGAGCGACGCCCCGCAGGGGTTGTACACCTCCACCCTGAATCCGGTCGCGGGTCGCTACCTGCCCGGCATGTTGCTGCCCCCGGTCTGGGCGCTCAACCGCAGCGCCCTCGACAACCCCGAGTTCAGGGGCGGCTTCGTGGACGACTACGCCGTCATCCAGTTCGCGCCCCGCGTCTGGCTCCACTCCGACGAGCAGTTCCTGCCCTCCACGACGGAGTACTTCCTGAAGCACGTGAAGGAGGTGAACGGCCACCTGACGACGCTCCAGCCTCTCGGTCCCCCCGGCTGCGACGAGTGCGCGGACCCGCCGTTCCTGCGCGGGCTCCATCCCAGTCAGACCCACGTGCCCGTCTACGCGCAGCTCATCCCGAGGACCGTGGCCGGGACGCCCACGAACATCACCGACGTCATCTACTGGACCTTCTACGACTTCAACCTCGGCAAGCACGTCTGCATCGGCGGTCGAATCGGAGACACCTGCCTGGGCTACTGGATGCAGCTGGGCAACCACGTGGGTGACTGGGAGCACCTCACCGTGAGGTTCGTCGACGGGCGGCCCACGCAGGTGACGATGAGCCAGCACGGCAAGGCCCCCATCTTCGGCTACGGCGGCAAGCATCTGCCGATGATGGGCCTGCATCCGGAGGCCTACTCCGCGCTCGGCTCCCACGGCCTCTATCCGGACGCCGCCGTGCACGAATACATGAACCTCTACAACGGTGACTCCCTGAAGGACGTCACCAACCGGGGCACCGCGTGGCACACCTGGGACAAGCCGGTGGTCTTCCCGTGGCAGCCACAGGGCACGTTCAAGGGCTCCCTGTCCTGGCTCAACATCACCGCCGGCTGGGGCAACGCGAAGTCGGGGTGTGACAACGCCGTCTCGCGGGCCTCGGGAGAGTGCATCCTCAATGGTGGCCCCGGGGGCCCCATGCAGAAGGACTTCACCCACCCGGACTACGGAGAGCTGGAGTAGCCGCGCCGTGAGGGCCGGGCACGGAGCGCCGCGGAGCCCGTGCCCGGCCACGCGGCCATCCCTCCAGGTGACTTGCGGACCGGGGCGAGGAGTGCGAAGCCACGGCCGCCCACCGCACCTGGAGAGAACCGATGGAGTCGCTCACCTGTGGACACGTCGCCCCCGCCGCGGGACGCGCCTGCCGCCACCTGCTGAGCGCTCCGGAGGCGCCGTACTCCCTCTTCTTCACGGGCCAGGGGGACGAACGCCACCTGGTGTGCGAGGACTGCGAGCGCGCGGAGGAGCCCGCCGCGCGCGCCGACAGCTCCCTCTGCCTCGCCTGTCTGCGGGCGCGAGAGGGGCGACCCTTCGGCCTCATCAGCCTCCACGGCAAGCCCGAGGCGCGCACCCGGCGGACCTCGCTGCGGTTCGAGCATCGGGACCATCCCCGTCCGGAGCTGGAGGGCACCACGCCCCGCGCCATCACCCCCATGGGCGCCGAGCCGCGCTCGCGCTGGCTCGCGGTGGACGCGCGAGGCGGGCTCCTCCAGCTCGACCTCGACGCGGGCACGACGACGCGCCTGGGCGCATTGCCTCCCGACTCCGTCCAGCTCGACGCCGACCTGGAGCTGCACGTCTCGGCCTGCGGTGGCTTCGCCGCCGTGGCGAACCGATATGGCTCGCGGGGCGTGGTCATCGCGTTGGGCACCGGCGCGGTGACGATGAAGCTGGAGCGCGGCGACTACCACGAGACCCGCTGCGTCTTCCCGCTCGCGTTCTTCGAGGACGGCGGGCACGCGCGGCTCGTTCACGGCACGCGCTGGAACCGGCTCGACATCTCCGACCCGGCCACCGGAGCGCTGCTCACGCCCCGGGACGACGAGCCCCCCGGTGAAGACACCGCGCCCGCGCACGCGCTCGACTACTTCCATTGTGGATTGACCGTCTCGCCGGACGGGCAGTGGCTCGCCGACGATGGCTGGGTCTGGCACCCGGTGGGCGTCCTCACGACGCTCTCGCTGCGCCGCTGGCTGCACGAGAACGTCTGGGAGTCCGAGGATGGGCCTTCGCGCCGGCAGCTCCGGGACATCCCCTACTTCTGGGATGGCCCCTGCTGCTTCGTCGACGCCAGGACCCTCGCCGTCTGGGGGCTCGGAAGCAACCCGGACCGCCTGCTCGACGCGGCGCTCCTCTTCGACGTGGAGAGCGGAGCGCTGCTGCGCTGGTTCCCCGGGCCTCGCGGCGCGCTGCGTGCCGATGGCCGCTTCCTGCTCGCCAGCGCGGTCGAGGGCGGCACGCAGGTCTGGGACTGGGAGACGGGAGAGCGACTCCACGAGGAGCCGGGCCTCGTCCCCACCTCGTGGCACCCGGCGGCCCGGTGCCTGCTCACCGTGCGCGACGATGGCTCGCTGCGCGAGAGCCGGCTCGTCCAACCCGAGCCCGGGTCGGGAGGCCCGTGACGCGGGCCTCCCCTCCTTCGCCCGGCGGATGACGCGCGGGAGTCCACCCACCTCCCACGCGTCACGGGCTCACGTCACTCCTCGTACGGCTCGAGGGTGATGGAGCCGACGTACGACGGGTGCAGCGGCGAGCAGGTGGCCCCCACCCTCACGTCGATGACGGTGCCGGTGAGCACGCGCTCCTGACCGTCGGGCAGCGTCACCCGGAGCGGGAAGGGCGCCTTGGCGTTGCCGCTCCCTGGCGTCCCCTCGAAGCTCGCCGTCTTGCGGCACAGGTCGTACGTGCCCATCGGCGGCTCGCCGTCGATGCTCCAGCCAGCGACCTCGAGGCCACGGCCACTCGCGTCGGCGCCCTCGGTCGTGATGATGCCCTCGTCGCTGTAGTCGACGAGCAGCCCCGTGGGCGTGCGGACGATGAAGCCGCTGGAGGTGTTCTCCACCGAGGTCTCCGAGAACGCCAGGGGGCTCGCGCCGCTCGTGCAGACGCCCGCGGAGCAGGTCTTCCCCGTGCCGCAACGGTTGCCGCAGCAGCCGCAGTTCGTCCCGTCCGTGCTCGCGTTGACGCACAGGCCGCCGCACAGCACCAGCGGCGGCGGGCAGCTGCCAGGCACGCAGTCGAAGCCGCCCGCGCGGTTCACACAGCGCTGGCCGGGCTGGCACGTGTGCGTGCCGTTGGTGCACTCGTTGATGTCGTTGCAGGTACGGCCGTCACCCGAGTAGCCCGGCTTGCACGCGCAGGTGTAGCTGCCCTGCGTGTTCGAGCAGGTGGCGTTGACGGAGCAGGTCGCCGTGCCGTTGGTGCACTCGTTGATGTCGTTGCAGGTACGTCCGTTGCCCGAGTAGCCCGACTTGCACGTGCAGGTGTAGCTGCCCTGGGTGTTCGCGCAGGTGGCGTTGACGGAGCAGGTCGCGGTGCCATTGGTGCACTCGTTGATGTCGGTGCACGTCTTGCCGTTGCCCGTGTAGCCCGCCTTGCATGTGCAGGTGTAGCTGCCCCGGGTGTTGGTGCAGGTGGCGTTGACGGAGCAGGTCGCGGTGCCGTTGGCGCACTCGTTGATGTCGGTGCAGACGCTGGGCTGGCCCTGGCAGGTGAAGCCGGGCTCCACCCTGCAGGTGGTGCCGGTACAGCCGTCCTTGGACACGCGGTTGCCGTCGTCACATCCCTCGCCGGCGGTCACCCGCCCGTCGCCACACAGGGGGCCCGTCGCCTCGACGGCATCCACCATGTAGACCCCCAGCACGACGCCCCGCAGACGCACGTACCGGTAGGGGGTGGTGCTGGAGTAGGGAACCAGGGTGGAGAAGGTGCCCGAGCCCAGATTGAGGAACTGCGCCTGACCGGTGGCGATGAGGCTCATGTCGGCGCGGAGGAACTCCACCGTCGCGACCAGCACCACGGTGAGGCCCTGGTAGTAGACGCGCAGGGGGCCCGTGCCCTCCTCGCCCGCGCCCATGTCGAGCACCAGTGAGCCTCCGAGCAGGGCCAGCATGGTGGCGACATTCCCATCCGGCGCCCCCACCGCGTTCTGCGGATTGAGGACCGAGGAGACGCCTCCCGGCGCCACCGCGTCGGCATAGGGGTCCACCACCGCGAGTTCGGAGGGCGCGGCCTCTTCCTGCAAGCCCGCCTCGGACTCGTCCACGGGTAGCCCGTCTTCTCCTTCAGGACTGACACCGCATGCGCCCAGGATGGACATCGCTACGACGGCGCTCAACCACCGCCATGCCGGGGCCATTCGACTGACCTTCATGTTTTGCTCCATTCGTCTCGACGGATGTGACGACGGACCCATCTCTTGGGTTCAACGCGGTCCTCCGTCACGGTGCATGGAATGCACGAAATTGATTTCGCGCTCGGCGCGGATTCGCTCGGACACGCGTCCACGTGAGCCAGCTGACAGGGATTGCGTCGCATGGCTTCGCGGAGGAAATCAGCCGACAGCACGCCCGGACAGGAAGGCAATCCCCGCAGGGGTTCGAGCCTTCGGAACACATCCGCGACACATGGGAAACCACGTAGCCCCTCGGTCAGCCGGTATCGTCTTCCAGGCCCGAAACCCTTGCGACGGTCGACACGAGGCACGCGCGACGCCCCACCCCGGTCGGGGTACGCGGGTGAAAACCGCGTCCTCGCGCGCACGGGAGGACTAAGGTCGCGCGCATGCACGGTGCATCGAGTGGCGCGACGAAGCTCCTCGCGGCGGTAGGCGCCGCTGGCGCGGTGGGATTCCTGCTCCAGTTGGACCCGCCCCCTCCGGGCTTCCGGATGGTGACCAAGGCGCTGCCGATGCTCTGCCTGCTCCTGTGGATGTGGCCGCCCCGGGCACGCTACGCCCGCTGGATATTCGCGGGCCTGGCCCTGTCGCTGCTGGGCGACCTCCTGCTGGAGGTCGGGCCGGGGTTCTTCCTGCCGGGGCTGGGCGCGTTCCTGCTCGCGCACCTGGGCTACACCGCCGCCTGCCTCCACGTGAGCCGCGCGGCGCGCCCCGCAAGGGCCCTGCCCTTCCTCGTGCTCGCCGTGGTCGCCAGTGTGCTGCTGCACCCGTGGCTGGGAGCGATGACGGTGCCCGTGACGCTCTACGTCGCCGTCATCTGCGCCATGGCCTGGCGCGCAGCGGCCCTCCTGGGGGACGCGCACGCGTCGCGCGCCCGGCAATGGACCGCCTTCGCGGGTGCGCTGCTCTTCGCCGCCAGCGACGGCGTGCTCGCCATCAAGCTCTTCGTGCGCCCCCTGCCCGGCGGCAGCTTCGTCATCATGGTGTTGTACTGGGCCGCCCAGCTCAGCATCGCCCTGTCGGCGCGCGAGCCCCGGCGACAACCGGCCCCTCCCCCAGCCACCACCACGGCGTGAGACAGCCCCGCCCCCGTTGCGGGAAAATGAGACGCGTCACCGATTAACTCTCCTACATGGCTCAGCTGTATAATCCTGGATTCCTCACCCAGAACACCAGGAGGTTCACCATGTGGCGGACGCTTTGTGTCGTGGCGTTGTGCACGCTCGGGCTCACGGCTTGCGGTTCCGAGCCCCAGCAGATGGACGGCGAGCTCAGGAGCGTCGAGCAGGGGCTGGCGTGTGAATACCCGACGGGCGCCTGTCCGGGCTCGACGGTGTGCGCCTGGGAGGTGGAGCTCTGTCGGCCCGCATGCGTCAACGGTGGGTGTGCCATCAGCAACCAGATCTGCTGCACGCAGCCCACCGGCGCGCCGTACTGCAACACCTTCTGCTTCTGATTCGACCTTCGCCTTCGATGTGAACCGCGGCGGCGCTCGCGGCGTGTGGGACGGTCACTCGCCGCGAGCCTCGCGCGCCCCGCCGCGACTACACCTTGCCGGGCTTTTCGCCGAGCCGCTTCGCTCGCTCCTCGGCCTCGCCCGGCACGTCGAACTCCGTCGGGTCGAACAGCGGCCGGAGCTCGACCTCCACCTCCGCGCCTTCTGGCACGAGGAGGTTGAACGGCGCGCGCCTGGCCCACTCGATGGCCTCGGCGAACGTCTTGACTTCGATCAGGCTGTAGCCGGCGACCACCTCCTTGGCTTCGGCGAACGGGCCATCGATCACCTTGCACGTGCTCCGGGTGTACCGCACGCGCGCGCCGCGACTCATCGGCGTGAGGCCGGCGAGATCGAGCAGCACGCCGGCCTTCCGCAGCTCCTCGTTGAAGTCGTGCATCGCGACCAGCGCCTCGTCGGTCGGCTTCTGGCCCGCTTCGGTCTGCTCGGTCGCCTTCACCAGCATCATGACCATCATCGCGTGTCTCCGGGGTGGCTCGGTGGGTGTCTCCGAGGCGACGAGGGGCGCGCGGCCGGATCGACAACCGCGATGCGGATTCTTCGCGCGAGCCAGGGAGGACGTAACGCGCGGGGTCTGCTCGGGCGTCAACCTCCCCCACCCCGTTTCGCCCCCACGAGCGGCGAAGCGCTCCGCGCACAGGCCTCGGGCCGGGCGGCCCACACACATGGCCACCTGGGCCTACCTGGAGAGGTAACGGGGGGAGATGGAGGCGAGCACCGGGCCTCGCCACGCGCGGGTCAGGCGTGCCCGCTCTCCACTGTCAGCAGATGCCAGACCCCGGGTGTTGCCGCAAGCCCCCCCGGTCGTGCTCCACCATCGCCCGTTTCGCTCGAAGAACGGGAGGCCGAAAGATGCACACGGACGTGGTGACACAGCACGCGGTGGTGATTGCCGGAGGGGGCCCGACCGGGCTGATGCTGGCGGCGGAGCTGGCGTTGGCGCAGGTGGACGTGGCCATCGTCGAGCGGCGCGCCAGTCAGGAGGTCGTCGGCTCGCGTTCGCGCGGCCTGCACGCGCGCAGCCTGGAGGTGCTCGATCAGCGCGGGGTCGTCGAGCGCTTCGTCTCGCAAGGGCAGCCGGTCCAGAACGTCGCGTTCGGGCAGGCGCACCTGGACCTCAGCGACTTCCCGTCGCGCCACCCCCATGGGCTCGCCCTCTCGCAGGAGCGCTTCGAGCGCATCCTGGCGGAGTGGGTGGGCGAGCTGTCGGTGCCCATCTACCGTGGGCGCGAGGTGACGGGGTTCGCGCAGGACGACACGGGCGTCGACGTCGCGCTGTCCGACGGCCACGCGTTGAGGGCGAGGTACCTCGTCGGGTGCGACGGAGGTCGCAGCCTCGTCCGCAAGGCGGCGGGCATCGAGTTCCCGGGGTGGGACGCGTCGATCAGCTACCTCATCGCCGAGGTCGAGATGACCGGAGCACCGGCGTTCGGCATCCGCCGGGACGAGAAGGGCACCTACGCCATGGGCAAGCTGGAGGACGGCTGCGTGGGCGTCGTGCTGAGAGAGGAGCGGGTCGGCATGGGCGACGCGCCGACCCTCGAGGCGCTGCGCGAGGGGCTCGTCGCGCTCTACGGGACGGACTACGGCCTGCGCGGCGCCAGGTACCTCTCGAGGTTCACCGACATGACGCGGCAGGCGGCGTCCTACCGGGACCGGCGGGTGCTCCTGGCCGGCGACGCGGCCCACGTGCACTCGCCCATGGGCGGACAGGGGCTCAACCTGGGCGTGCAGGATGCCGTGAACCTGGGGTGGAAGCTGGCCCAGGTCGTGCGCGGCGTCTCGCCGGAGAACCTGCTCGACACCTACCAGGCCGAACGGCACCCCGTCGCGGCCCGCGCGCTGCGGAAGACCATGGCGCAGACCGCGCTGAGCCGCGGTGACGCGCGAATGGACGCCGTGCGCGAGACGCTGGCCGAGTTGCTGCGGATGGACGCACCACGCAAGCAATACGCGGCGATGATGTCGGGGCTGGACATCCACTACGACCTGGGAAACGGACACCCGCTGCTCGGGCGCCGCATGCCGGACCTCGACCTGGACACCACCGACGGCCCCCGGCGCGTGTTCCACCTGATGCACGACGCGAGGCCGGTGCTGCTCGACCTGAGCGAGCGCGGCGCTCTCGACGTCACGCCCTGGGCGGACCGGGTTCGACGGGTCGCTGCTCGCTACACGGGGGAATGGGAGCTCCCGGTGCTCGGCGCCGTCACGGCGCCCACCGCGGCGCTGATTCGACCAGACGGACACGTCGCATGGGTCGGAGAGGGCTCGGACCAGGGTCTGCGTGAGGCCCTGACCCGATGGTTCGGGTCTCCGCTTTGACTGGAATCATCGGCCTTCCATACCCTTTGGCTCGTTCCATCCAAGCAAGGTCTCATCATCGCGTCCCTGGGAGGTCCGACATGAAGCGGGTGTCTGTCAAAGGCGGTCTGCTTTGCGCTGTCTTGATGCTCACGGCTTGCGGCGGCGTCGACACCGGCGTGGAGCTGGAGCAACCCCTCCCGGACGAGACGATCCGCCAGGAGAGCGAGCTCGCCAACTGCATCTTCTATGTCTGCCCCGCCACCGGGAAGCGCTACGGCGGAACGACGGATTACGCCGCGAGGCACCTGTGTGAGCTGCGCTGCGGGGACTTCTGTACGTTCGACGGGAACGACTGCGCGTAGCACGTGAGACATTGGGCGCGCGGCGTCTCCCGAGCGTCCGGTGTCACCCGGCGCCCGAGCTCATGGGCGCCGGGGGGAGCGGCGCCCCGTCTTTCCGACGCCACGTCGGGCGCGCCGCCGGCGCTCGAGCGCGGCCACCACCAGCTCCAGGCCGAAATCGAACTCCTCCTGGTGGTTGCACACGGCCAGATGGGGCGCGGCCCGGACCACGTGGTGGAGCCCCGAACTGCCCAGCTCGGCGCGTCGCGCGACCAATCCCCCCAGGTTCAAGCCGCTGAACGTCGGTCCCGCCGACGCCTCCCGCAGGAGCGTCCCCACCAGGAAGGCCAGGACGAACCGCAGCGCGTGGACGGCCTCGCGCGGCGGGAAGCCCGCGGCATGCAGGTGCGCGAGCGCGGCCTCCGTGGCGGACAGCCCCTCGAGGGAGCCGAGCTGACGCGTGAGGACCAGCGGCGCGGCCCTGGGGTGGCGATTCGCGGCGGTCCGGAACGCGGTGGCGAGCGCGCGGATGTCCTCGCGCCAGTCGCCCGTCGGCGCGGGCAGCTCGATGCTCACCAGGAACGACTCCGCCAGCCCATCGAGGACCGCGTCCTTGTTCGCGACGTGGTTGTAGAGGCTCATCGCGTCCACCCCCAGCGCGGCGGCCAGCCCCCGCATGCTCAACGCCTCCAGGCCGTCCCGGTCCACCAGCGCCAGCGCGGCCTGGAGCACCTTCGCGCGCGTCAGTCCTGGACCACCCCGGGGGCGCCCGCGTCCGCGCGAGGCGCCAGCGGAGGCGCGGGGCGCTCGTGGAGCCGGGGTGGGTGCTCGAGGTCGCGTCATCGCATTGACAAATACCTACACCGTAGATTTTAGTCGAGCCCAAGCCATGGGCAGACATGGCAGGCGGTCCGCGCGACCCGGCCCGACACCGAGGCTGAGCGCCCCCACCTTCCTCCCGAGGCACGCGTGACGACGGAATCCGTACGCAAGGCACGACAGAAGCTGGTGCTGGACCACTTCCGCGACGAGGTGAGGCAGCAGTGGGACGACGTCCTGTCGACCTTCCCGCACCCCCACTACGAGCTGGTGCCCACCCTGACGGTGCACGATGGCGACAGCGCGGTGCGCGAGTACTACCGGAACACGCGCGTCGCGTTCCCGGACCAGCACCACGAAATCATCTCGTTCCGCCACAGCGACGACGCGGTCATCGTCGAGTTCTGGCTGATGGGCACCCACCTGGGCCCGCTGGGAGGGATTCCGCCGACGGGCAGCCGCTTCCGGGTGCGCATGTCCGCCTACTTCATCTTCGACGCATCGGAGACGCTGGTCTGCGAGCGCGTCTACTTCGACACGCTCAGCATGCTCAAGCAGCTGCTCGGCGGGCTCGACATGAAGTCGCCGAAGAACTGGCTGCTCGCCGTCCGCTGCTTCCGGGGACTGCTCGCCATGTCCGGCAACGCGCCCGCGCCCGCGCTGACCGAGACGACGCCTCCCGTCCTCGCGGAGTGACGCCTCGCTCCCGGGCGCCCGTCATCCGGGCCCCGGGAGTCGGCCCGCGCTCTCAGACGGGCTTGGCGAGCTCTGCGTCGATGGCCTGGAGCAGGCGCGGGTCATCCGCCGTCACGTCGGGCGTGAAGCGGGCGGCGACCCGGCCGTCACGCCCGATGAGGAACTTCTCGAAGTTCCACTGCACCTCCGGGATGGGATTGGCCTCGATGCCGTAGCCCTTGAGCCGGGCGCGCATGGGCCCCTCGCCCGTGGCGTTGGGAACCGCCTGGGTCAGCGCGCGGTACAGCGGGTGCTTGTTCTCGCCCACGACCGAAATCTTCGAGAAGAGCGGGAACTTCACGTCGTAGGTCAGGGTGCAGAAGTCCTTGATTTCGGCCTCGCTGCCCGGCTCCTGCCCCATGAAGTCGTTGGCGGGGAAGCCGAGGACCTCCAGGCCCTCCGCGCTCTTGCGCTCGTAGAGCTTCTCCAACCCTTCGTACTGGGGCGTCAGGCCACACTTGGACGCGACGTTCACCACCAGGAGGACCTTTCCCTTGAACCGGCCAAGGGACTGCTGGGCTCCGTCGATGGAGCGGAGAGGGATGTCATAGAGGTCGTGACTCATGCGTCGGCTCGCTTCCTGAGGGGGATGACGCCCCACAGTAACAAGCCGCCCTCGCGCGCCCCACTCGATTCCAGGGGCTGGAGGGTTCGGAAGGATACACTGCCACCGTGAGCGACCTGCTGACCACGAAGCTGGGCGAAGCGCTGGCGGCCTTCGAGCGGCACGACGAGGAAGAAGCCCTCGGGGTGCTCCTGGAGACGTGGAGGTCGTTCCGTGACGTGCACCTCGCGGACCTCATCGACCGGCTCTCCGATCGCCTCACCGATGGCCTCAGCCTCGCGGACTCCGCGGGCATGTCGATGCGGACGTCCCGCCGGAAGGTGCTGGACCTGCCCCTCATGCGCCGGGCGCTCAAGCAGGCCCTCACCCTGAACCATGCCCCGGCCGTGATGCAACGGCTCGATCAGTTCCGGGTGTGGCCCCCCCACTTCCCGGACGCATTCACCGTGGATCCCCGCCTGAGCTACACCCTGTTGGACGCGGCCCGGCATCGCCTCGCGAGCGACCCCGCGGTCGGTCCGCGGATCTTCCAGATGCTGGAGGCCATCGCGGATCCTCGCACGCTCGACGGGATCGAGCGGCTCCAGCAGGGCTCCGGCCCCAGGTCGGCCGCCTTCGAGGCCGCGGCCATCCCCCTCCTCCAGCAAATCAAGTCCCGGAGGCCGCCACCGCCCAGCGCGGAGGCCGCAGCGCGACTGGCGGATTGGTCGAAGGCGCTGTCGCGGCGCGAGGACCTCGAGGAACGACACGCGCCGCTGAGAGAGGAGCTCCTGGGACGCGTGTACGCCGCGCCCGAGGACATGGCCGCGCGGCTCGTCCTCGCGGACCATCTCCAGGAGACGGGAGATCCGCGTGGTGAGTTCATCTCGTCCCAGCTGCTGCCGGGCGCCTCCCGCGCTCGCATCGAGCAACTCCTCCAGAAGTACGCGCCGTGGTGGGAGGCGCCCCTGGGCCCGCTCGTCCAGCGCGAGTCCACGCGCTTCGAGCGGGGCTTCCCCGTGGCGGCGCGGCTGGTCAGCCGCGCGCGACAGGTCCTCTCCGAGCCCGGCACCGCCTGGAGGACGGTGCGGGAGCTCGACACCGCCGGCATCGACACGCGCGAGCTGGCGAAGTGGCTGTCCCATCCGAACCTGAGCAACGTGACGACGCTGCGGCGCGTGGGCCCGGTGCTCGCGCGAGAGCTGGTCGACCGGGAGTCCCCCGTCCGCAACCTGTCGCTGGTGGGGGCGCTCAATCCGGCGCATCCGTCGCTGCTCGACCAGCTCGCCCTGCTGCCACGGCTGACCCGCGTGGTGCTGCACACCACGGCCCCCACGGACGTCTTCCAATGCGCCAGGTCGCCGCTGGCCGCGCGCCTGGAGCGCTTCGAGGCGCGCGCCGTGAACGCCTGGACCCTGGTGCTCTCGCCCGGGCGGGAGCACCCGCTGCGCGCCACGCTCGTCCATGGCGGGCAGGCGGAACCCTTCGCCCAGGTGCTCCGGGGCGCGTTGGGCTTCCAGGCCGCTCGCCTGAGGATTCGCGGGGTCCACCGCGCGGACCCTCGGGGCCAGGCCCTGCTGCGCGCGGCCGTGGAGGGCCACCCCGGCGTCACGTGGAGTTGAGTGACCGACGCCCTGGCGTGTCGTTCCCCCCGGCAAAGCCTCACAGCTATCGTCCCAGGTCCCTCCGCGTCCTGGACCTGGGGTCCGCGAGCCGGAGGCCCTGGAAAGGATTCACGCCATGCATTGGAGAACCCTGCCTTGCGCCGTCCTCCTCGTGCTGAGCGCCTGCTCGGACTCACCCGACCCCGAGCCCACGCCTCGCCGTCCCCTGAAGGCCATCCTCTTCCCCTACATCCCCGACTCCGGAAAGGACCAGTTCGCCGGCCTCAAACAGCGCCTCGAAACCGACTTCGAGGCGAAGCACTCGGATATTGATTTGGAGGTCGTGTTCGACCTCAACGTGGATGTCTATGACCTGGACGACGGCGGCATGCTGAATCAGCTCCTCGGCGACGGCGAGCGCGCGGCCCAGGTCGTGGAGGTGGACACGCTGGTGCTCGGCTCGCTGGTGGCGAAGGGCTGGGTCCAGCCCGTCCAGGTCGATGCGAACGCCGTCCACCCCGCGGCCGCGGAGGCCGTCACCGTGTCGGGGCAGAGCTACGGCGTGCCCACCTACCTGTGCACCTACGTCGTCTACTCCCGGAGCAACGCCATCCGCTCCGCCACCGACGGCGCGTCGCTCATCCGCATCCTGGAGGACGTGGCCCCCGGCAAGCGCCCGCTCGCGGCGAACTTCGACGGGAGCTGGACGCTGCCCTCCTCGTACATCGACGCCTGGGCCGACTCGCATCCAGGCTCGGCGCTCTCGAGCGCGCTGACGCTCCCGCTGGAGCGACCCGTCGTGGAGTCCCTCGGCACGGTCGTGGACAGCTGCGAGCGCGAGGCGGGAGTCAACCCGTGCCTCGACGGAACCTGGAAGGACAACACGCTGCCGGAGGAGGCCTTCGCCAAGGAGGAGGCCAACGGCTTCATGGGCTACACCGAGCGCCTGTTCCACATCCTCTCCGCCCGCCCCGGCATGGCGCTCCCGGAGGCCATCTCCGTCCCGCTGGGCATGGGCTCCGCGCCCGCCGTCTTCGTGGACGCCCTGGTGCTCAACCCGCACTGCACCGGGACGTGCGCCGAGGACGCCCGGGCGTTCACCGACTTCATGAAGGCCCCCGAGACGCGCAGCCTCATCGCCTTCAGCCAGGACGCGCCGGAGGGCAGCACGCCGCGCTACCTGCTCCAGGCCAGCCGCGCCTTCTACCTGCAGGAGCCCGCGCGCTCCGACCTCATGTACCGCCAGTTCGAGGCCCTGCTGCGAGGCGTCCGTCCCTTCCCCAACCAGGGCTTCCCCGAGAACCGCCTGGCCATGGAGTCCGCCCTGCTGGAGGGGCTCCAGTAGGCCCCGGGAACGCGGTCAGCGAGGCGCGTCCACGGACGTGCCCACGGGGGCCGTCCGCGCCAGCGCCTCACGGAAGCGGCCCTCGCGCTCCGCCACGCAGACCTGGAAGCCGTCCAACACGCCGCAGGTGACCGCGTCACCCAGCCGCCGGAACGACTCCCTCTGCGTGGGGTCGACGACATAGATGGCGTCGCGCGCCAGGCGCCCCTGCTCGACGTCCGACTGGAGCGCCTGGCACACCTCCGTCACGCGCGCCTCGTTGACCCGCGCCGGATAGCCGCTGTTCGTCGTCAGTCGCTGGCGATAGGCCAGGTCCGCGAACAGCACGGCGTCCCGCTCCGAGAAGCCGCTCCTCACGCAGGGCGACTCGGACAGGTGCACGTAGGTGGGGAACAGCACGATGTGCCGATACGACGCATCCACCAGGGCCCACTCGGGCGCCTGGAGCCGAGGCCAGGGCGCGGAGGCGAAGTGGTCGCGCGTCCACAGCTCCCGCGTGTCCAGCGCCTGGAGCAGCACGACGCCCAGGAGCAACCCCGACGCCAGCGCGGGGCGCCGCCGCCACCGGGCCAGCGTGAGCGCGAGCAGGCCCGTCACCACCGCGTAGTGCAGGGGCCAGATGAAGCGACCCGACGCGCGCACCGCGCCCAGCAGGGGGGCCAGCGGCGAGAACACCTTGCGCAGCGACAACACCTTCACACCCGCCACGCTCACCACCGAGGAGAACGCGAGCAGGGCCAGCAGCAGCACGCACACCACCAGGGGCAGGTGCTCGCGCAGCCGCGCCTTGGCCCGCGTCCCCAGCTCCTTGGGCGTCCACGGCGCCACCAGGACGAGCACGAGCACCCCCGTCCCCAGGTAGCCGAACCCCTCGTACTGTCCTGGCTGCGTCGGCAGGCCCGGCACCAGCCGGGACCAGTCCATCGCGTTGACGAGCGTGAGCACGTCCGCGCTGAAGAAGCCGAAGCCGTGCGAGCCGGCGCTCACGCCCTGCCCCACGTAGCCGAACAGGAAGAAGAGCCCCACGGGCACTCCACTGGCCACGGCCAGGACGGCAGCCGCCGCGCGCCAGGACAGCAGCCGCTCGCGCCACACCAGCCGCGCCAGCAGCGCGACGCCGAGGGCGAACACCATCACCAGGAGATAGGGATGGATGCCCGCGGCGAGCACGCTGACGCACAACGCCTGTCCCAGGGAGACCCAGGCGTCGCGCGCGCCGTCCCGGGGCCGCAGGTGCAGCCAGAGCATGGCGGTCAGCAACCACTGCGCGCACAGCGTGTCGTGGCCCGTGCGGGACAAGAGCACCGGGGCCAGGAAGAACAACGCGCCGCCGAGAACCCTCTGTTCGAGGCGCTGCGTGAACAGCCCCGTCACCCGCGCGCCCAGCCAGCCCTGGAGCATGAAGCACAGCGCCAGCCAAGGCCCGATGAACTGGAAGTCCCGAGGCAGCCAGGGCGAGAGCGGCTTGAGCGCGAGGGAGACCCAGGGGTTCGCGTCCGAGAAGCCCACCGTCATCGGCAGCGGCGTCAGCAGGCTCGGGGTCCGGCCGAGCGGGAAGCCCCACGGCGCGTTCCGGAAGTGCATCCAGCCGAGCGTGTGCTGCGACAGGTCTCCCCCCAACCAGTCCAGGTTCGTCGGGTCCAGCGTGGGCCCGCCGCCCACCGCGAGGTACCAGAGCAACCCCAGGAGCGCGGTCACCCATGGGGCGAGGCCAGGCCCGCGCGCGAGGAGGGCCGGGGTCGGGATGTCGGTCTCGGTCGTCGCCACCAGCGTGGACTCCAGCCGCCCACCGGGACGAAGCCGCCCGGCGACATGGAGGCGGAGCCATATCCTGTGTGTCGCGCCGCCGCCAGCCCCGATGGCGCGGCGCATCCCGGGCATCGTCCCCCGACGAGAGCCCACAAAGAGGCCGCGGCGCACAGGTGCACCGCGGCCCCGTCCCCGTCGGCGCTACCGCTGGAAGAACGACGGGGAGAACGCGTCGGCCGGCGCGGTGTCCGCGAAGTTCTTGTCGTCGAGCTTCTCGGGTGTGGCGGTGTCCGTCGTCTTCTCGAGGATGAGCCCCTTCACGAAGGTGGTGAACTCCGTGCTCCCACCGTCGGTGCCGCCGTCGGAGCCGCCATCCGGAGGCGGATGGGGTGGGTCGCCCTCGTCATCGTTGCAGCCCGTCCAGGCCAGGGCCGTCCCCAGCGCCAGCGCGCAGGCCATTGCTCGCAGCTTGCTCATGGGCTCACGTCCCGTCGCCGTTGGCGCCCGCGCTCGGCGTGGTCAGGTAGGGGAAGGCGGCGTCGAACTGCGACGCATCCTGGAGGACGGCGTCGTGGAACGGGATGTTGCGCGAGGGAGCCTGCGTGTCGTTCGCCAGCAGGTAGCCCATGGCCACGCGCAGGGACACGTCCACCACGTCGTCACCCGGGCGACGCCCGTTGGGGAAGCCCGCCGGGTCACACCCGGGATTGGCCAGGGTGAGCTGGCCGTTCACGAAGCACGCGGCGGCGCCCAGGTTGTTCTGGCTGGCCTTCGCCGTCACGGGCAGCGCCATGTTCAACCGCTGCATCTCCGCCACGGAGCCGTTCGCGTTCACCCCCGTCACCCCCGTCAGGAAGGCGGCCACCAGGTCCGCGCGCGGGAAGACGGTGGGGGCCTTCACTCCCGCCGTGCCGAAGAGCAGCTCCAGCACCGCGGGCAGCGTGGGATGGGTGACGTAGTCGCCGAACTGCGCGTCGTCCTTCGGCTCGCTGGCGTTGAAGCGGTCCTTGTCCTTGATGCCGATGACCACCTCGTTGACCAGAGGCATGCCCAGCCGGCTCACCTGCGTCCACGCGCCACCCTCGCGCGACGGCGTGGTGTACGTGGCGGCGGGGTTGATGGCGCGGGCCTGGCGCACGCTGGCCGTCGTCCAGGCGCCGATGACGTTCTGCGTGCCCGCCTTGAGACAGGCGATGGGGACCTCCAGCGCCAGCGTGGTGACGTTCTTCTTCGCCAGCGGGTTGGGCACGGCGCCCCGGGCGCTCGGGTCGGTGATGACGGCGGGCGGCGCGTTCACCAGGTCGAACACGGGGCCCAGGTTCACCGCGAACGGCTCCCGGCGCTGACCGACGAACAGCCGGCCTGCGCCCGCGCAGCCCGGGATGTTCACGCCGTAGACGTGGTGACGGGCATAGGTCTCGTAGGCCGCGGCGTCGCCGAGCGACTTGGTGCCCACGTAGTCCGCCGGCTTGGCGAACGTGGCGCTCCCGCCCGCGGTGTTCGTCACGTCCTGCGCGGCGCCCGAGCGGCGGGGGCCCCGGACGACCTTGACGGTGAAGCGCTCCTGGACGTTCTGCGTCCCCCGGTCGTTGAACGTGATGGGCCCCACGTTGGTGAAGGGGACCGACACGTTCTTCTGGGCGCCCGCGGCGCCCACCGGGAGGGTGATGCCCTCCGGGCCATTCAGGCCGTTGGTGAAGCGGAACTGGAAGGTGAGGTCCTCGACGCCGTCGCCGGTGTTGTCGACGTGGATTTCGTAGAGGGCGTCCGGGTCCAGCGAGAAGTAGTTCGGCCCGCCATACGCGTCCTGCAGGGGCAGGTAGTTCGCGATGAGCGTCACGAAGTCCTCGCGGCCCGCCTCGTAGCTGCGGAACAGGTAGAAGTCCGTGGCGTCGACCTTCGGCATCCGGGTGATGAAGGGCGCTTCCCGGTGACTGGAAGCGCTCGCGGCGCTTACGGATAGCGCCGCCGCGAGCGCCATCGCGCCCGCGAGGTGTCGTCGTTTCATGGTTGTGTCTCCGCTGCGTCGGGGTATCGACCACCCGTGGGCCGCGATGCGCGCGGCGCCACCGGTGGTCCACTCCAGTACGTGGGAGCGGGCGGATTGGATGGCTCAGGCCGGAAGGACGCTCACGCCGAGCACCCGCTCCGCGAGCCACACACACGCGACGAGCCCGATGAGCGCCGAGCCCCCCACCAGCACCGCGCGCCGGTAGAGCGTGGCGTGGCGCAGCGCGTACGCCACCGGCAGGAACGCCGCGACGCACGCGAGCTGTCCCAGCTCCACGCCCACGTTGAAGCCGAGCAGCGCCGCCACGAGCCCCTTCGCGGGGAGCCCCACGTCGGCCAGGACCGACGCGAAGCCGAAGCCATGCAACAACCCCAGGGCGAAGGCGGCCGTCCAGCGCATGCCTCGCAGCCACGGCAGGACGTTGTTCACCGCCGCGAGGATGACGCTCGCCGCGATGGCGGACTCCACCAGGCGCGACGGCAGGGACACGAGCCCCAGCGCGGCGGCGCTCAGGGTCAGCGAGTGCGCGACGGTGAAGGCGGACACCACCTTCACCACGTCGCGGAGCGCGGGGCCGAAGCGGCCCACCGGCTCCCAGCCCTTCCCCGGCACGCGCGTGAGCACCGAGGGCAACAGCAACGCCAGGAGGAACAGCAGGTGGTCCAGCCCCGCCCAGATGTGCTCCACGCCGGAGCGCACCATGCCGCCGAAGTGACTCCACGCGGACAGCGCCTCCAGCGGCACCTCCACGGCGTGGTGGTCCGTGGACAGCACCAGCGCGCCCTGCCCCGCCTGACTCACGACCCGCACCAGCCCCCGGTGCTGCGGGTCGCGGTCGAAGAGCAGCGTGTAGTCCAGCCGGAGCACCTCCGGGACCGAAGGGCAGCGCGCGGAGAAGGACAGCACCGCGTAGGCGCCGTCGGAGTGGCGAACGATGCGCAGCGAGTCCTCGGCGCTCGCGGGGCAGGCGGCCTCGGCGGTCCCCAGCGAGAGCCTCGACAGGACATGGCGGAGGACCTCGGGTTGTCGGGTCCGCACCTCGCCCCAGGTCAATGAGCCATCTCCGTTCGCGTCGAGCCCGAGCACCGCGTCCAGGTCCTTCAGGGCCACGTCCCAACGGCCGGTGAAGCCCTGCTCCGCGCGCTCGATGCGCAGGTAGCTGTCGCTGGGCTTGTGGGCGAGCGCGGAGAGCGGGAGCAGCAGGAGGACGGCGAGGAGGCGGTTCATGGGGCGGCCCTCTTCAACTGCTCGGCCAGCGCGACGAGGCCGGGGTCCTCGCAGCCGGTGGACTCGAGGAACGCGAGGACGGGACGCGCGGCCTCGGGCGCTCCCGCGGCGAGCGCGGCCTCCATGAGCACGCGCGCGTCCCAGGGTTCGCGCTGCACGTCCCAGTTGGCCTTCGCGAGCGACAGCGCCCTGCTTGCATCCCGCGTGACGTGGAGCGCGAAGCGCGCCTCTTCTCGCGCGTGCAGCGAGTCGCCGCGCCGGTGACTGGCGGCATGTCTCTCCGCGAGTTCGGTGGCGAGCGCGGCCGCGCGGGACGACTCGAGGGCCTTCTCCGCGAGGACGAGGCGCAGCAGGTGCGCGTCGTCGGCGGTGTGCGCCTCCATCATGCGGGCCACCTCGCGCGCGCGCCCCAGGTCCAGCAGCAGGTCCGCGAGGGCGAGGCGGGTGTAGCCATCTTCCGGAGCCGAGGCGAGGGCCTGGGAGAGGAGCACCTCCGCGCGATGGGTCTGACCGGCGCGGGCCGCTGCTTCGCCGAGCGTGGACAGGGCCCAGGCCTGCTCCGCCACGGCCCCCGCGTGAGCCGCGCGCGAGGCCAGGGCGGCCGAGAGTCGCTCGTACGCGCGACGCGAGTGGCCGGAGAGGCTGTCGACCTGCGCGCGGCACACGGCGGCGGTGAGGCCGCCCACGAGCGCGTCCAGGGGCCCGCAGCTCCGCTCCGCCTCGGCGTATCGCCCGCGGACTCCGAGCACCACGGCGCGCGTCAGCCAGGCCTGGGAGTTCTCGGGGTCCTCGAGCACGACGGCCTCCAGGTCCTCCAGGGCGGCGTCGAACTCGTGACGGGCCTGGCGGAGCGTGGCGCGCAGCAGCAGCACCTCGACCGGAGGCGCGGCCTCGCTCCACCACGGCCGCAGCGCGGCCTGGGCCCGGCCGAGGTGTCGCGGGTCGCCGCTCTCGCGTCCCGCCTGGAGCTCCAGCCAGGTCAGTCGGGTGGCGATGTCGAGGCGTCGAGGCTGACGGTCCAGCTCTCGCCGCAACGCGGCGCGTTCACGGGCACGTGGGTCCGTGGTGGTGGCGGGCACCTGGGCGAGGACCTCGGTGTCCGAGCCAGGGACGAAGGGCGCGTCCTCGGCGTCGAGGTCGCGACGACAGCCGCCCCCCAGCACGAGCACGAGGCCCAGGGCGCTCCACAGCGGTCGGTGGCCACGACGGTTCGGGACGTCCATGCGTGGCCATTACGGGCCTGGGCATCCGTGTGGATTTCACGTGGGATTATGATCTCGACCGGGACGCGACCGTTGGCGAACGGGTTGACCAGCATGGACCGCCGCGTCTTGGTGGTGCCAGGGCGTTGCCTTGCGAGGTACTTCGCTTCGTAGAACCGGACCAAGCTCACGCCACGAGGGGTCCGAGAACAGCGGCACCTGCTCCGGCATGGGCTGCCGCATTGATTCCATGGCCACCAAAAGCGAGAGGCCCACGACGCGTGTTCGCGGCACGCGCCGAGTGCCTCCCAAGAACTGGACTGACACTCGGCAGCCGGCGTGCCAGTGGCGCCGCGCTTGGTGCCGCACCCGCGTTCGTCCGTCAGCGCGGCGCCGCATCCCGAGCATGGACGGCCCCCCAGACTCACAATAGGGTGCCATCCAAGGGAAGTGGGAATAGGCGGTTATTCCTGGCGCTCTCGGGTGCTGCCCTTGCTGGGTGCTCTAGCGGCGCCCACACAGGAGCTTCCACGAGGCATCGCGACCTGTACGCCCAGTCAACGTGCATGGACTCCGAGACGTGCTGCATCCAGCGCAAGGGGCCGGAGGCGTGCGGTCTTACGACCTCGGAAGCCGCCGCCATCATGGCCGCCGCCGCAGAAGCAGCCGGTACGGCCACCGGCGCTGGCGCGAACGCGAGCGACTACTTCGAGGACCCGCGCTTGCCCGAGTGGAAGAACCGCTGCATCCGACTGTATGGGGACTGCGAGACCCAGAACTGGGGAGGCCGGAAGGGGGGCTGCTTTGCGTGCTTCGAGCGCTGCAATGGTGACCACGAATGGCCCTTCGACCTCTGCCGACCCAAGAAGGGGCAATGATCATGGAAACACAACTCGACTGGACCCCCCTTCGCGCGCTTGCGCGGAGCGTGCTCCGCGACGGCGGACCGCTACTACTCACCGATGAGGTGCGCGACCTACTGCGACGCACGGCGCAGGAAGTGGCACTAGGCGAAGCCGATGTGGACACCCATGAAGGCGCTCTGGCGGTCCTGCACGAATGCTCGCGGCGCATTACCGAAGGGTCCAACCGGCTGGGCGATGCGCTCCATCGGATGTACCGCCACAAGGAGGCGGGCGACTACGACAGCGCCCGCCAGGAAATGCGGGACGTGCTCGCCGTTGAGGTCGTGCCGCTCTACCGGGAGATAGCGCAAGACCAACTCGATGACATGGCAGACCAGCCGTGACAGCCAGGGCGCGGCGCCGTGCTGACGCTGCGCCCGGCCGTCCTACTGGCCCGGTGCCTCACTGTCACTCGGCGGCGCCTCCGTCTTGCATGCCGCGTCCGTCCGCGCGGTGAGCTGAGTATCCAGGTACGCGGCCCACGTCCATGCGGAGTCGCGCGCCGCCGTCAACGCGGCGCACGTCGCGGGGCCGGGCGGTACCGTGGCGCCGCCCAGGGTGGCGCAGCCGGTGGCGAGGGACAGCAGGGTCAAGTCCCGAATCTCGTGGAGTGGGTTCGAAGCGGGCCCCGACCTGTATCCGCCAGGTGCTCATGAGCCTCATGGGATTTCATGCGGGCGCATCGCCAGCGGCTTGCCTCCCGGACCGGGTGACGACGTCGCCTCGCTGGCCGCATGTCCAGGCGGTGAGGAGGTCACCATGAAGTGCTTCCTCGGCACGGTGTGGATGAGGGGGTCCCGTCCGCCCATGGCACGCGCCCCCGCCCCATCGTCGCGCCGCGACCTCCTGCTATGGTGCCGCGCTCGGAGACACGCATGCGCAAGCAGACCCTGGTGGCGACGATGCTCGGTGCCCTGGCCCTGAGCATCGTCGCCGCCGTCGTGACCTTCCGGAGTGGCACGGCCCCCGCTCCCCGGTCGACCTCCGCGCCCGAGTCCCCTCCAGCCCCGACGAGCGGGACATCGGAGTCCTCACCAGCGCCGAGGGGCACCCAGACCCTCCAGGGCATCGTGGTGACACCCAAGGGAGCCCCCGTCCCGGGCGTCGAGGTCTCCGCCACGCGCGTCATCCCCGGCGAATCCCTGAGCACGCTCCCGTGCCATCAGTCCTTCCCCCGCCTCCCCCTGACGCATGGCTCCTGCCGCTTCGCGCGGCGCGGGGTGCCAGGACACGTCGAGGAGGACCGCGGCGGCGCGCGGGTCCTCGCCCAGAACACGACCAGAGCAGATGGCACCTTCACGCTGGAGGGCCTGCCCGAGGGCACCGTCGCGCTGTGGGTCCTGGACTCCCGAGGCGCCACGATGAAGGCCGAGGTCCGGACCGGCACCGGGGAGGCACGACTGGTGCTCACCCAGCCCCACATGCTCAGCGGCTGCATCGTGGATGACGCGTCGACCCCGACGCCCCAGGCGGGCGCCCGCGTGACGCTCTTCTTCAAGGACCACTCGCGCTATTTCGACACCACCGCCGATGCACGAGGGTGCTTCACGCTCGGCCCCCTGCCGGATGGCGACAAGGGGCTCGTGGTCCTCCAGCCTGGACTGCTGCCGCTCTACCTCGCCCGCGTGCCCTCGCGATTCAAGGAGGATCTGGTCCTCCAGGTCCCTCGCCGCGTGGTCGGACAGGTCCTCCTCCAAGGACAACCCGCGGCGGGCGCCGAGGTCACCGAGCCGGAGACAGGCGCCCGCGTCCGCACGGACGAGACCGGGCACTTCGTGCTGCCGGACCTCGCACCCGCCACCTACTCGCTCGTGGCGAACTTCCCGGGCCACCGCGGCCTGGCCCAGGTGCATCTCCTGGAGGAGCAGTCGCGGGCCGAAGTCATGATTCCGCTCGACGCCCTCCTCCAGTTCTCCGGCTCCACGAAGGACGAGCGGGGACAGCCCGTCGCGGGAGCGCGGGTCGTCGTCCGTTTCGACGGGGCGCGCGAGAACGAGGAGACCGTGTCGGACGCGGAGGGTCGCTTCTTGCTCCAGACCCTGGCGAGCGACGAGTGCTCGTTCCAGGTCGAAGCCGATGGCCACCTGGACCTCTACGAATCCAGGGCCCTGCGAGCCTCCGCGCCTCCGCTCGACTTCGTCTTGAAGACGGCGACGCTCGTGCGGGGAATCGTCGTCGACGAGCAGGGCCATCCCCTTCCACGTGTCGGAATCACGCTCCAGCCCGTCGCGGAGGCAGCGGCGACCAACGCGGGGGGCGACGACGCCGAGGAGTCTCCCTCCGACGCGCGCCGTGTCGTCGGCGGCTCCGACGCCGATGGGCGCTTCCACATCAAGCTCGAGGCGCCCGGCCGCTACGACCTCCAGGCGCAGGCTCCCGACCACCTGGAGCTGAATCGCACGGTGGACGCACCGGACACGACGTTGCGCCTGGTGCTGAGCAAGGGAGCTCGCGTGCAAGGTCGCGTGGTGGATCCTCGAGGCGACCCGGTCCCGGACGCGGACGTGGTCCTGCGCAACGCCGAGAACGAGACGTCCAGCGTCCTTCTCACGTCCTCGGACGCGGAGGGACGCTTCGCGATCCAAGGCGTCGCGCCGGGCCAATACATCCTGAGGGCCCGGGTGCCTCGCGTGGTGGGCGCGGAAGCCTCCGTGCGCATCGCGGTCCAGGGGACGGAGAGGGTGGAGCAGGACGTGTCCCTGGAGCCTGGGCATCCCGTGTCCGGTGTCGTGGTGGACGAGACAGGCAAGCCCCTCGCGAACGCGGCCATCCTCGGCTCGTCGGTCGTCAAGGACGGCCATGTCGTGGGCGCCGACGCCCCGATGACGGAGTCGGACGAGCAGGGGCGCTTCACCGTGAGGGCCTTCCCGCAGGGCCCCGTCTACCTCGGCGTCATGCAGGAGGGATACGCGTTGATTGGAAACTGGCCCTCGGGGCGGAGGGGTTCGGCCATCGTCGAGACGACCGCGGGAGCCACGGACCTGCGCCTCGTCGTCCGTTCCGAAGGTGGCGTCCGAGGCCGCGTGCGCGCGGAGGATGGCACGCCCATCGTCCGATTCCGCCTCAATGACGTTCCCCAACGAAACCTCGCGGGCGAATTCTTCCTGCCCACCGAGAACCCGAACCTGCGCTCCATCTGGCTGTCCCTGTCCGCGCCCGGCCTCGCCTCCGTCCTCCAGGAAGTACGCCTCGAGCGAGGCAGGGACGTGAACCTGGGCGACGTCGTGTTGCGGCGACTGGGCAGCAAGGGCGGCCGGGTGGTGGACGCGGAGACCTCCGAACCCATCACCGACGTGCCCGTCCGCGCCATCCTCCCGAACACGGAGGTGAACGAGGTCCTGCCATTGAGGGTGCTCCCCACCAGCGCCTGGCTCACGGTGGCCGAGGATGGAACGTTCGACCTGCCCCAGTCGAATGACTACACGCTCAAGGTCGACCACCCGGGCTACATGGCCACGTCACGGCGGGTGCGCGCGGGCGAGACGCAGGTCGAGCTGCGCCTGAGGCGGACCGGCGAGGCGAAGGACACCGACGACGAGCCAGCGCCACCCGACGAGCCCTGAGCCGACGATGGCCCCAGGCGCCCGCGAGCGCCGCCCCCCAAGGCCCGATGCGCTGGCCCACCCACGCATCGCCACGAGGGCATCCGCGAGCCCCACTCCAGGCAACAGGAGCACGTCGACAGCCTCGCGTTCGTCGAGGAGCACGGCGCGAAGGAAGGCATCGTGGTCACCGCGCTCATCGAACCGGGCGATGAGCCACAGGACGACACTCGAGACGCCGCGTTGCGTCCGGTGGGCGAAGCCGGCTGCCTGGTTGCAGATGCTCCACGTACGGTAGACAGCTCGAGGCCCCACGCAACCCGCGCCCGCCCTGTCAGGCTCCGCGCGAACGATGCGTCACCACACCCACTCCTTGGGGCGTCGTTCAATGGCGAAGGATGCTCGGCTCTGACCCGTGAGATGGTGGTTCGAATCCACCCGCCCCAGCTCTCTCCCCAGCGCGTCATCCACCCATCGACCCGCGAGGTCCGGGGACTCCTCCCGAACCCCGCGGGCACGTCGCGTCGGACGACTAGAGCGGGCAGACCACCGGACCGGAGCTGCCGCAGGCGTACCGGCCGATGAAGTAGTGGCCCAGCTCCTCGCTCCAGTACGAGTACATCACCCGGCCGTTCCGGCAGGTGATGGACGACGACGGGACGATGCAGTGGAGGTTCTCGTCGTACTCCAGGCCGGCCTGGACCTCGCCCACCGCGGGGACCTCCGGGTTCGCGGTGCCCTCCTCCATCGCCTCGGTGCCACCACAGCCCGCCAACAGCGCGCCCGCGACCAACAGCCCCTTCAGCGTCCAGTTCCGCATGATGTCCTCCAGTCCAGGTGAAAAGCCGGGGTTGAATCCACCTACTCCTGTACTCCAGATGCAATAACGATGGAGCCAGGGGAGGGTCGCATCGAGGACTCACCGGAACCTCACGGAGCCCTCTTGCGCCCGGTCCGACGAGACCCATGCGGCGAACCTCGCCCGGCGCGGAGCGCCAGTCCGGGCGAACACCAGGAGAGGCGGTCGCCCTCAGCCTTCCGGCAACCTCAGGACGAGGACCTCGCCGTCGACGTCGAGGCGCAGCGTCCCGTCGCGGTCGAAGCGCAGCCGCTCGGGGGCGTGTTGTTGCTCCGTGGCCGGGAAGCGCGACTGTGCCAGCAACGTCCCATCCGCGCCGCGGAACGCCTGGAGCACCACGGACTTGTCGGCGCGGCTGGTCAGGATGAACACGTCCTTCGACGGGTGGGGCAGGATGGCGGGGGCATCCAGCCGGTCCCCTGCCATCACGCCCCGAGCCACCTTCTGGAGCCCGTTGCGCGCATCGAGCACTTCCCAGCTCGTCACGTCGCAGAGGACCAGCTTCCGGTCCCGGGTGAAGGCCAGGACCGTGCTCGGGGAGCGTGACCGGGCGGCCATCAGCATCCCGACCTCGTCATAGACGAGCAGGCGCCCCGACATTCCCGTCCCCAACCGGTTCACCAGCACCGCCACCGCGCCACCGTCCGGCGCGTGGGCAATCTCAGACGGAAAGCCAGGCTCGGTCAGCGGCGTCCGCCACTTCGGATTCGCGTCGCGGTCGAACAGCGCGACGAACCTGTCCTCGCCCTTGCCCTCCTCCGGCGAGCGCCCCGCGAGGGAGAAGGAGCCATCCGCCGAGACGGACTTCGCGAACGGGCCGACGCTCAACTCACCCAACGACCGCAAGAGCTTCCCCTCGGTCGAATAGATTCGATACGCGAAGGAAGCTCCCGCGACGTGGCTCCAGAGCGACTGGCCATGGTTGATGAGGCGTCGGCGCTCCGAATCGTACGTGAGCCCGCTCAAGCCCGGGATGAGGAGGGTCCTCCCGTCGAGCACCACCTCATGGGCCATCATCCTGGCGGGGGCGCCCTCCTCGAAGGACTTGACCCTCGAGGAGAACGGCTCCGTTCCGAACGCTGGCCGAGGCTTGCGCTCCACGAGTTGGAAGGCGGGCGTCCCTCCCCCCTCCGAGCGGGCCATGCTCCCGAGCAGCAGTCCGCTCACGAGCGCGGACCTCACCGCGAGACGACGCCAACGCAGAACCATGCCGTGCCCCCATCGACGTGAGTCCTCGATAGGACACCAGGTGGGGCCTCGGATTCCAGCTCGGCGCGGACCTGGGGGCGCGCCGTCTCACGACCGTCACGTCCTGGAGGGGGTGGCCCGCCCTTCGACATACGCCGCGAGGTTGGCCAGCGAGGCGCGCAGCCCCACGTCATGGTCCTGGGCGGAGATGCCCACTGGGACGTCCTCGCAGGTGATGGTGACCCGGGTGCCGCCCTCCGTCGGTGCCAGGGCCCAGGTCATGGTCATCACCCCGGCATGGCGCGGGTCCTCGGAGACGAACGTCACGCGCTGCACCACCCGCTCGCCCGGGACGAGGTCGACGAACTCTCCCTCGACGATGTCCTCGTGCGACGAGCTCTTGCCGACCGGGTGCTCCGTCGAGGACGGATAGCGCAGGACCATGCGGTAGTGGCCTCCCGGGTGGGGCTCGAAGCGCGACAGCTCGCCACGCATGTCCCCGGGTGGAATCCAGGCCACCCATGCCTCCGGCTCGACGAAGGCCCGGTAGACCGCCTGGGCCGGCGCCTTGACCACGTGAGAGGCCGTGTCCGTCCGTCCTCGGGGGTGTCCATGGGGCATGACCGCGAGCCTCCCAGCCAGGGGTGATGGGCCCGTGAGCATATTCCCGCGCGCGGCCCCTTGGACAAGGCGCGCGGCGTGGCGCGCGGCGCCCGGTCCATGCAGGGCGCCGCGAACACACCGTGATTCAGAAGTCCTTGATGCGGTCCGCCAGCTCGGAGTGCTCGACGAACTGGTTGACGTTGCCCTGGATGTTGGCGACGCGGCGATTGCGGTCGATCTCCGCCGCATCCACGGCGTCCAGCTTGTTCCACTGCTTGAGGACGGCCTCCTCGTCGGCGGGGATGTCCTTGTTGTACGTGGCCGAGAAGTAGAACATCGCGCGCGCCACGTTGCCCTTGTGGGAGTCGGGCGGCTCGAACACCGTATTGCCCTTCGCGTCGGTGCCCAGCTTGGCGCCGTCCTGCGACCACTTCACGTTCACCACCACGCCGAACGGGAAACTGCTGCGGCGCGAGTTCGCCTTGCTGTCGGTGGGGAACAGGTGGTGCAGGTCGCTCTTGGCCGCGCCCGTGGCGCCCTTGGACTGGGGCCAGGTGTGCTCCACGTTCATCACGGAGCTGCTCGGAATCTTCCCGCCCTTGATTTCGGCGTCCGTGTAGACGCACTCGACGTTGCCGGCCTGGTTCACGTCCAGGGACGAGAAGATGAGATTGCGGGCCTCGTTGTAGCTGACGACCTTCTTGCCGTTGGACGAGTCACGCACCGCCTTGAGCAGCGCGTCGTCACGCAGGCCGTCGAACGGGTCGTCCGAGGGCTCGGGCTCCGGCTCCTGGGGCGCCTGCGTCTGGGGGACGATGTTCAGGCCCCACTGCTTCAGCGTGCCGACGTCGCTCTTCGCGGAGTCCTGCACCTCCAGCGTCCACTTGCCCTTCGTGGGCTCACCGGCGAAGGCCGACAGGTCGAACGAGCCCTTGAGGTCATCCGCCGAGCCGCCCGCGCGGTTCGACACCACCGCGCTCTTGCCGGAAGGCGAGGTCAGCTTCACCGTCAGGTCGCCGCGGTACGTATGGGCAATGTCCAGGTCCAGCTTGAGGGAGTCGACCGTGGTGTCCTCGGCGACATCCAGGGTGCTGGTGACGGTGGAGTTGTCCTGGATGGCCGCGTTGGGGCTGGTGCTGTAGGTCAGCGGCGCCGCGGCCTTCTGGGTGGAGCCCGCCTTCTGCGCGGGGACCGCCTGCTGGACGGTGGGCTGCACCGGGACGTAGACGGAGCCGAGCTTCGTCAACACGGCCGGAGTCAGCCCCGTGCGCGAGGGCTGGAACTCGTTGCGGGCCTGGGTGGGCGCCTTCACGTTCGTGGAGGACGTCTCACGGGCGGTGTCGGTGGAGCGAGCGGAGAGGGGCGAGCGACGAGGGCCGACGACGCTGGTCATGCGGGCATTATCGATCAGCGGGGGGTCCGGGTTGTGTCGCGTCGCAGATTTTTCACACACCCCGAAAACGTGGGAATTCGGCGGCGGGGGATTCCCGTCCCAGCGGATGGCGACGAGGAGCTGCTCCGTCCCTGGGAGCCGCTCCTGTCGGTGAAGGTGAGGCTGGCGCGCCAGGTCCCCCCTCTTGGAGCGGAAGCCCGTACTGCCGGAGAGGTCGAACGTCACCGTGAGCGGGGCCGCGCCGGATATTACGAAAGGTTTCAGCCACACGGCGGTGGGGTGGGGGCAGACGTCGCGGGCGTCCATGCCCACCCGAGGACGCTTCCACCGCGACGACCTGGACGGAATCCGTGGGCACGATGCGGGACGTCACGAGACCGGCCGCGCCCGGTCCCCCCCCTGGATGAGGCGCACATGAGGAGACTCCTCCCGCTCCGGCTGGAAACCCGGGTCTCGCTCGAGAAGTGACGGCCGTGGCCGACCAGGAAGTCCGCGTCGTCACGGCGCTGATGCCCCTGACCTCGCTGTTCATCTGGGTGGGGCTGGTGGCCACGCCGGTGGCGGTGGCTGTCCGGGCCCTCGGGGGCATGGATGGGCTCCAGGGCTATCACGCCCTGCTGGCGTTTCCAGCCGGAGTCGCTCTCCTCCTGCGAGCCTTTGGCGCCTGGCGCGTCTGGCGCGAGTCCACGCTGCTGACGCGGTCATTGGGAGTCGAGGCCGCTGACCAGGCTTTTCGCCCGCAGCGCAGTGTTTGCGGGCAACCTCTCTCAACGCGCATTCCTTCCGCTAATGGACAGCCCTCCGGCCGCGACCGGAGGACAGACAATTCCTTCCCACCGAAATGCGAAAACCATCAACGTGGACAGGCATCACATTGGCACCCGCGTTGAAGACGGGAGAAATGCCAGACATTGGCGCCCGCAGCGCACGCCGAGGTCTGCCCCGCATGAAGGAACAGGAGGTCCCCCATGAGTCGCATCCCCCGCCTCAGCAAGCCCCCGCAGTCCGCGAGCTACCGCCCACCCAACCCGGACCGCCCCGCCAACACGAACCGCCCCCCCGTCCAGGCGCCACCCAAGGCACCGGGAGAGCTGGGGCCGCCGGTCCCGGGACACAAGCAGGGCAAGGCGCCGCCGCTGGCACAGAGCAACCGCCCCACGCCCCCGCTGGCGATGGACAAGGTCTCGACGCTCACCCATGGGATGCCGCCTCAGCACGTCCAGTCCGCGCTCGAGAACGGTCGCCTCAGCTCCGCCTTCCATCGTGAGGGTCCCCAGGGGCACTATCACCGCCCCGCCGACAAGAACGGCGGAGGGGCGCTCGCGGTCTACACCCGAGCGCAGGGCGTCGAGCAGAGTTCGTGGCAGGCCCAGGGCCACGGCGTGGGCAGCAACCCCAACAACGTGCAGCTCGTGCTCGACCCCAAGCTGCTCCAGCAGAGCAACGACTGGCGGGCGTCCACCACGGACAACATGGGGAAGGTGCCGGGCTCCACGGCGAAGGACCAGGCCGGGCTACCCCAGGGCAACCCGCTCCAGCGCACGAAGCCGCTCTGGGGCAAGCAGAGCGAGACGGCTCGCAACGAGGCCCTCAACACCACCGTCACGGGGAAGAAGCCCCACACGCAGAACGAGCAACTGCACTGGGAACACATTCCGCTCGAAGGCAACCTCCGCGGAATGGTCACCACGTCGCCGGAGACCTTCAACCAGCTGATGCATACTCCCGGCGCGCGCCAGAGCGGGCTGCGCCTGCCCAGCGCCCACAATGGCATCCAGGGCCTGGGCACCATCCCGGTCGGCAACCAGCGCGTCCCCGTGGTTCAGACCGAGCCCGACGCCTCCCAGGCCAAGGCGCTCAAGCTCGCGGGCATCACGGACAAGGACGGCAAGGTCCGCTGAGACCGCCGTCGCGCGGGGACGCTGCGCCCCGCCCTCGCACAGGGGCGGGGCCACGTGCCGCCCCCTGTACGAGGGCTGGACGGTGGACAGGGCGCCTCCCATCCGGACGAGGTCCGACATCGCGAATCACGGCCGGCCGGCCCTCTCAGGGCCGCGCCGCCATCGTTCGCGCCGCGGGCTGTCGACACGAGCACCTCGGCCTGTTGCCGGCCACGGGGCGAGTCAGAGCTGCATCGTCGTCGGTCGTCCGTTCGAGTCGATCTTGAGGTTCCAGTACACGCCCTCGTTGCCCGTCTGTTGCGACGTGAAGACGTTGAGCGACGTCGTGTACCACCACCAGGAGGCCTTCGAGTCGACGTTCTTCGGAATCTCCCCCTCGCGCAACAGCTTCGCGAGCCTCAGCTCCTCGTCCATCAACTCCATCAAGACCAACACCAACTCCTTCAACAGTTCCTTGTCGACGTGGCTCTCGCCCTGCCCTGTAACGAGTTGATCAAAGACATTCTCCCACCATTCACCGTACCTGGGGCCGTGGTGCTTGCCAGCGCGCCACTTGAGGACCATCGCCGTCAATCCAGTCGTCAAGAGGACCTCGAGGGATGCCACACGTTCCTGCTCATTGAACTGGGTGAGGTATTCCTCCAAGCCAGCAAAGCGCTCTTTCGTGCGCATGAACAGCTTGTCTGCGTAGGCGAAACCGAGCATCTCTTTGTAGATGTTCGTGAGGACCCGACACTCGAGCTCATGGGCGCTGGCATATCCGTCGAGCACTTCCGTGTTCGCTTCATGAAGGGCCTGGTGCTGAGGACGGCCCAGTCCCACCACGATGCCGTGCCAGGGGAACACGGGCTCCTTGATCGCCGGGCAGGCGGCGATGACTCGCAACACCGTGCTGGCGCGTGGGTGCATGTACTGACCCTGGAAATCGGCGGAGAAATAGACCCAGCTCGGTCGCGTGGCCAGGAGGAAGGCGTCGTGCCACGAGTCCTCGGACCCATGATGACATCCGCTGATCGCGTATGACTCCAACTGACCTTGCCATTTGGGCAGCGACAGAATCTTCGCTTCCGTCGAGTGCGTCGCGTCGGCGGTGAGCAGGACCTGCCTGCCCTTGTGGCGGATGGCGAGCACGATGCTGTCGCTGTTGGGCTTTGTCCCCGGCTTCTCCTTCTTGGGACTCAATTCCTTGAGCAGCGTGACGAGGGAACTGGTGTCCACGGTGGAGAACAGGGATTGAATCTTGGGCTTGGACAGCGTTCCCGCATTGGCGATGACGATGCAGATATCGACTTCGGGCTCGACGGAGCGGATGTCGATGAGACGCTGAGTCCCGCCTGGATCTTCCGAGTGCTCGGATGGCACGTCGATCTTCACCGCATCTCCGAGCGCCTTGTCGAGCTCCTTCAGCTCGACACGGCCACCCACGCAGTACTTGAGTACGGTGAGTTTCTTCGAACCCAGCTTGTCATCCGTGAGCCGCGGGACGAGGTTGTAGTGGTCCGCATCGGGATGGGAGATGACCAGGTAATCAATCACGCCTTTTCCGGATGGCGAGGCTTCCGTCAGCTTGTTCAAGAACTCGATGAGTGGCGGCACGACGGTGTCCGTCGTCGTCGTGCGGCTGATCGAGCCGCAGTCGACCAGGATGACCCGGTTCTCGGGAGTGACGATGATGGTGCAACATCCCTGGCCGACGTCGGCGAAGATGATCTGGAGTTCCCTCGTCGCCGTGGGCTCGATCATCATCGGCTCGGGAGGCACCTCTTTCGGCTCCGACGAAGGCGGAGACGTGTGGCTCTTCGACTTGCTCTGCCACTTTCCGAGCTTCGCGGAGGACTTCCCCCGCCTCGCACGCAACTTGTCGAACACCGCCCTCGCCGGCTTCTTGCAGTCGCGGCGACCAAGCTGCTCGCAGGTGGCGCAGGTCGCCCATTTTCCGACACAGCGCCAGCAAGCATACTTCGAGACAATCAACTGACGGTCGAGGGGCTTCTTGCAGAAGTGGCATTTCATGGCCACGAAACATCATGCAAGGGCAGGGCCCATCGCCAAACACCCCAGACAGACACGACTCGCGCTGAGTAGGAATCAACCCCTCCGCTGGGCTCGCTGAATCGCCCCTCAGCGCCCCCGCTCGCCCTCCCCGCTCGCGGCCTCCTGCTCCAGCACCTCGCGGACCTCCTGGAGCGCGCGCAGCGCGGTCCTCAGTGACTCCTGGGATACGCGGCCACCCAGCTTGTTGGCCCAGGCCATCTGCCGGGCCTCCACCTCCCGCAGCCTCTCCCGTCCCGTCGGCGTCAGCGTGATGAGCTTGGCGCGGCGGTGGTGCGGGTTCTCCCGGTACTCGACCAGCCCCTCCGCCTCCAGCGCATCCGCCGTCTGCTGCACGCTCTGCCGCGTCAGGCCAATCGCCCGCGCCACGTTCGCCACCGGCGCGGGCTCGTGGTCCACCACGCCCAGCACCTGCCACCGCGCGCTCGTCAGCCCCGCCGGCTCCGCCAACCGCTCACCCGCCGCCAACAACAGCCCGTTGCTCCGGAAGACCTCCAACACCAGCTCCGTGAAGGCCGTCCCGGCCGCCGTGTATCTCGCCATGGACAGAAGCCTGTCACATTGACAGCAGTCTCCCAACCTCCCGTCGGAGGAAACCGGGCTCCCATTCCTGGAGAGGACAGCGACTTCGGCGGCTCGCAGGACGGCTGCATCGACACCAAGTCGAGGAACATGCTCGTGCGCGACACCGTGGCCGCCGGCTGCAAGCGCAACTTCCGCCTCTGGCAGTCCGTCACGCCCGGGCCCCGCGTGGAGGCCGTGCTCAGCTACCAGCCCTCCGATGCCCACTTCTTCATGCACCAGGGCACCACCACCGCCGTGGACGTCTCCGTCCACTCCAGCAACGCGGCGAAGCTCGTCGCCTACGACTGCGGCACGCCCTGCGTCTTCAACGTCACAGGCCTGCACGGCACCCTGCTCGACGCCAGCCGGCTGAACGCGACCGGGACCGTCACCGACAACACCCTCGTCTACGGCCTGCCCGTCACCATTCCCCCCGTCCCCAACACGACCCCGTTCACGCCGTGAGGCGGCGCCGCACGTCGAGAGGACTCGCGACCCCGCGCACCCGGGTCGCGAGTCGCTCGACGACTCAGCAGGTCCAGGCGCAGGACGTCCCGCTGTCGACCGCGTTGCAGCGCGCCGCGGAGCCGCTGTACGTGTTGCAGTAGTTCCAGGGCACGGCGCTGCCGCTCTTCGGCTGGCAACACGTCACCGGGCAGTTGGCCGTGTTCCACGAACACGCCACCCCGCCCCACACCGCGTTGCAGCGCCCCGGCGAGTACGAGACGGAGTCACAGAACGCCTCCGTGTAGCCCGAGCCCGGAATCGCCGCGCAGCACTCCGGATAGAGGGCCGACTCGCTCTCCCCCAGGACCTCTTCCGGGGACGCCTCCCCCACGGGGTCCACGGCACCACAGCCCGCCAGCGCCACCATCAGGCCCGCCAGCACTCCCAGTGCAATCCGCTTCATCCGATACGCTCCCGTCGAGTGAGGACTTCCCGATAGAGCGTCTTTCCGACACGCACTCACGGTCAAGTCGGGCCGGATGGTCGCAGGTGGGAGCAGGTCGGCTTGGAGGCCATCCCCACGGGCCAGGGAGACGGCCGGGGCCCCATTCCCGGGGCCCCGGCCTGGTCCAGCAGAGGGCGTCAGCGCCGACGACGCAGGCCGCGCGCGAGCCCCAGGAGCCCCAGCAGCGAAAGCGCCGCGACGGAGCCTCCCGCGCTATTGCAACCCGAGGCGTCGGCCGTATCGCCGTCGGGAGACACCCCGCTCGTCGGCGGCCCCACGCCCGTCCCCGGCGACTCGTCGGGGTCGCCCGTGCCCGCGTCCACCTGGGGCTCGGGCGGTGTGCCGGCGTCCTCGCTCGTCCCCGGCGTGCCCGCGTCCACGGGAGTCCCCGCGTCCACCGGCGTCCCCGCGTCCACGGGCGTGCCCGCGTCCACCGGCGTGCCCGCGTCCACGGGCGTCCCCGCGTCCGTGGAGGCGCCCGCGTCCGGCGTGCCCGCGTCCGTCGAGGGCGTCGTCGCCAGCACGTCCGACAGCGCCGTGGCCTGGATGAAGCCGTCGTGGAACAGGATACCCACGGGCTTCACCGTGTCGCTGCGGTACAGGCCCAGCTTCAGGTAGTTCTTCTGGCCCGAGTACATCGTCGCGACGGACGTCTTCGACAGCACCTTCTTCTGGTTGTGCCACAGCTCCACGAAGCCCGTGCTCGCGCTCGACGACCACTTCACGTGCAGGATGAACTCCTGCCACACCCCGCGCTTGAGCGTCGTGCGCCAGGGGATGGTCGAGTTGGAGTTGAGCGCCATGCGAATCTCCTCGCCGCGCACGTAGAACTCCAGCGGAGGAGAGCCGCAGCACCCGTCGTGGTGCCACTGCGTGAACAGCTGCCAGGTGTCCACGCTCGGGAAGTCCGACGCGAACATCACCTGCCAGCGGTAGTAGTACTCCGAGCCCTCCTTCTCGCCGCCCTGGTACACCAGCTCGTTGCGGTTGCCGCTCGAGTTGATGGGGTCGTCACCCTGTTTCACGGTGACCTTCAGCGCGTACTTCCCTTCCGCCACGGGGTTGGTCACCACCAGCAGCCGGTCCGAGCTCACCATCTGCTCACCGGAGTATTGCGAGCGGTTCCCCGTCTCGAAGTCCCCCCGCCACACCACTCCAGCGGAAGCGAGCCCCGGGAGCAGCCACATCGCAAGCAAGCCTGGAAACAGGTTTCTCAATGGGTATCGTCCTTGCGAAGGTTTGACAGCCAACGTTTGACACACCGTAGCGCAAGGCATTCCGCGCTTCATTCCCCCACCCGGTTCTTCCCGCTCGTCTGACAACAGGGCAGGCACCCGGACAGGGGCCCGGATGTTTGAGATGTGTTTCACGACGTACCGGGGCGACCCACACCCTCCGGCCGGGCCGGGGAGCGACTTACCGACTCAGTGCGTCACAAAGCGGTCGAACGGGCGGGAGTCTGAGCGCCGGGCGGGGGGTGTGGTGTATGGTCCCCACCCCTTCCGGCGCGCCATCCCGGTGCGTCCCGGGTGCAACCATGCTTGTCCTGCGTGACGTCCAGAAGTCCGACCTGGCCGGCCTCAAGCGGCTCGCCGCCGTGCTCAACACGGTGAACCTGCCGAACAACGAGGAGACGCTCGAGAGCATCATCGACAAATCGGTGAAGAGCTTCGCCGGGAAGGTGAAGAACCCGTTCGAGCGCGAGTACCTCTTCGTCCTCGAGGACGTGCGCAACGGGCTCATCATCGGCACGTCGATGATCATCGCCCAGCACGGCACGTACGAGGCGCCGCACATCTACTACGAGGTGAGCGAGCGCGAGCACTACTCCGCGTCCCTGGAGCGCCACCTGCGGCACAAGGTGCTGTCCATCGCCTACAACTACGAGGGCCCCACGGAGATTGGCGGCCTGGTGGTGGACCCGCCCTACCGCGCCACGGAGGACAAGCCGGGCAAGCAGCTGTCCTACGTGCGCTTCCTGTTCATCGCCATGCACCGGCGCCTGTTCCGGCCGCGCGTGCTCGCGGAGCTGCTGCCGCCGCTCCTGCCGGACGGGCGCAGCCTCTTGTGGGAGGCGTGCGGCAAGAAGTTCACCGGGCTGACGTACCTGGAGGCCGACCGGCTCAGCCGCCAGAACAAGGAGTTCATCAAGGAGCTGTTCCCCGCGTCGGACATCTACGCGTCGCTGTTCCCGGAGCGCGTGCAGAAGGTGCTCGGCGAGGTGGGCCCCCAGACGCGCGGCGTGCAGCGCATGCTGGAGCGCATCGGCTTCCGGTACGTGGAGCGCATCGACCCGTTCGACGGCGGCCCCCACTTCGAGGCCAACACCGGCGACGTGACGCTGATTCGCAAGTACCGGACGCTGAAGCTCGCGGAGGACGACTTCGAGCTGGAGGGGGACGACGTGCTCGTCGCCCTGGAGAAGGACTCCGGCCGCAACCGCTTCCGCTCCGTGCGGTGCATGGCCCGGCTCGACAACCAGGTGGCCTACCTGCCCGCTCGCGCCAAGGAGGTCCTCGGCGCCGAGGCGGGCGACAAGCTGTCCATCATCCCCTTCGAGTAGCGAGGGGGACTCCCGGGGGGCCGCTCACTCCCGGCGCACCACCCGGTGCTCGCCGCGCAGGAGCGCCAGCCACCGCGCCCCCGCCTCCAGCGCCGGGCCCCGCGCGTCTTCCAGCGCCAGGGGCAGGTGGGTGTCCGGCCGCACGGGGTCCATCGACGTGGGGTCCAGCTCCAGCGTGCCGCCGCCCTCGAGGGCCACGCGCACCCACGCGTGGGGCCGCGCCGGGCCCCCGTCCACCACCAGCAGGCCATGGACGAGCGCCACCGTCACCCCGCGCTCGCGAGCGCCCGCGGCGAAGCGCAGCGCGTGGGCCAGGCAGCCGCCGGCCTCGCCCTCGCCGCCCTCGCGCCAGTCCGCCTCGCCCGGCCCCTTCTCCGGGAACGCCGCGTGGACGCGCGCCGCCAGCGCCCGCGCCGCGCCCGCCGTCCAGGGCGTCATCCCCGGCAGCCTCGGCGCCACCGGCAGGGGCGGCTCGAGCGCCAGCGCGCCCCGCTCGCCCTCCACCGGGAGGCCGTGCTCGAAGAAGTCGGGCGGCGCGCGCAGCCGCGCCCCGGGCCCAGCCCGCGTGAAGCGCGACTCGCCCACCTCCAGGGCCTCCATGCGCCCCCGGGCGTCGTAGCGCGCGCGGAACGGCGCCCCCAGGAGCGTGCCCTCCACCCAGGGGGCCAGGCCCCCGGTGACACAATGGGCGCCCTCCCTGCCGGACAGCTCCTCGCGCGCCGTCACGCAGCCGACGGCCGGAGGGCCCCGCCACAGCCACAGCGCCTGGGGGAGCACCTGGGTTCCCCCCACCCGGCCGGCGTCGTCCACCTCCAGCGTGGCCTCGCGACGGCGCTCCCCGTGGGTGCCCGCCCGGGTGTGCAGGTGCCGGCTGGCGTAGGTGAAGCGGCCCGGGGCCCGCGTCAGCGTCACCGTGCCCACGGGGACGCCTCGCCAGGAGAAGACGAAGCGGGCCTCCTCGACGGGCCCCGGCGCGGGGGGCCTCTGGGGGGTGGGGTTCAGCGGGAGCGCGAAGGCGGCCAGCAGGGCGAGCAGGGATGACACGGGGCCCAGTGTGCGGCGTTTTGAGGACCCGCGCGAGAAGGCGGAGTAGCCTCCCCACTCGTCCATGGGCGCCAAACGGTACCTCTTCGCGTTCGGCCTCGCGGCCGGTGTGCTTTCAGCGCTCGTCCTGGGAGGGGTGCTCCAGGTCGCGGGTGGGCAACAGCTGACGACGTCCTCCTGGACGGCGCTGCTCGTCGCCACGCCCACGCTGTATCTCGTGGGCGGCTACCTGGCGTGGTTCCGCTGGGCCGCGCTGCGGCGGCTGGCGCGGCGCCAGGTCATGGCGCGGCTGGCGGAGGGCGACCTTACCACCGCGGGCGGCCCGCGCTACGAGGGGCACGAGGACGTGCGGCGGCTCATCCTGTCCCTGCGCCGCGCGCTTTCCCAGGTCCAGCGGGTGACGGGCAACCTGCACCGCACCAGCAACGAGGTGAGCGAACAGGCGAGCGCGCTGCTCGAGGCGGCGCGCCGGCAGGGCGGCGCGGTGGAGCGCACGCTCCAGTCCGTCAACGGCATGGGCGCCAGCCTCCAGGTGGTGGGCAAGCGCGTGCACCAGCTGGAGGCGTTCGCCGTGGACACGACGGGCTCGCTGCTGGAGATGACCGAGCGGCTGGAGCAGGTGGTGGACGGCCTGTCGCAGGTGAACGACTTCGCCAGCCGCACCACGGCGCTGATGCAGGCGATGAGCGAGCGGCTGGCCAACATCGCGTCGTCGGGAGACGAGCTGGCGCGCTTCGCCAGCGAGGCGGAGGACTTCGTGTCGCTGGTGGAGGGCGGCATCGATTCGGTGCGCCGCCGCGCCAACGAGACGAACCAGCTGGCCATGGCGGTGACGGCGACGGCCGAGCGCGGCGAGGTGCTCGTCGCCGACAGCGTCAAGGGCATGTACCAGGTGGAGGAGACGGTCCGGAAGGCCGCGGAGCTGATGGGCACGCTGGGCGCGCGCTCCACGGAGATTGGCCGCATCGTCGACGTCATCCAGGAGATCGCCGACCAGACGAACCTGCTGGCCCTCAACGCCGCCATCATCGCGGCGCAGGCCGGCGAGCATGGCCGCCCCTTCGGCGTGGTGGCCAACGAGATTCGCAACCTGGCCGAACGCACCACGCGCTCCACGCGGGAGATTGGCGCCATGGTGTCCGGCGTGCGCGACGCGGTGCAGACCGCGGTGGCGCTGGTGCGCGAGGGACGCGAGCAGGCCACCGCGGGCGTGGCGCTGGGAGACCGCGCGTCCGAGGCGCTGGTGGAGATTCGCACCATCACCCAGCGCACCTTCAGCGCCGTGGAGGCCACGGTGGCGGAGACGCAGCGGCTGGAGGCCCAGGGCGCGACGGTGGTGGAGGCCAGCCGCCGGGTGGCCCGCCGCGTGGAGGACGTCACGCGCATGGCCATCGAGCAGTCGGGGCACGCGCGCGAGCTGGTGCGGCAGACCCACGAGATGGCGCGCGTGGGGCACACCGCGTCGCAGAAGGCGGAGGACCAGGCGCGCGCCGGGCGGGAGCTGTCCGACAGCGTGGTGCGGCTGAGCGCCTCCATCGACGAGCTGCGCAGCGCCAACCTGGTGCTCACCCACGCGGACGCGTCCATCCGCGAGGAGGTCGCCCAGGTGCGCGAGGACGCGCGGCGGGTCATCCGCATCGGCGACGGGTTGACGCGCACGGTGGACCAGCTGGGCCACGAGGCGCTGGGCCTGGAGACGGAGGTGTTCCGCTTCCGCCTGCCCCAGCCGCGCACGGGCGGCACGCTGCGCGTGGTGCTCCACCAGGCGGCCTCGCTGCGCAACCGGCAGGCGGTGGACCCGCTGTTCAGCGTGGAGAACCAGCTGGCGGAATTGACCGCGTGCGCCTTCTCCGGGCTCGTGCGGCTGGCGGACGGGGGCCTGGAGCCAGACCTGGCCGAGCGCTGGGACGCGGACCCGTCCGCGCGCCGCTACCGCTTCTACCTGCGCCGCGGCGTCAGCTTCCACGACGGCGCCCCGTTGACGGCGCAGGACGTGAAGCGCCACCTGGAGCGGCTGCTGGACCCGGCGGTGCGCTCGCCCGACCGCAGCCTGCTGGAGGACGTGGAGGGCGCCACCGAGTACACGTCGGGCATGGCCCGGGACGTGTCCGGCATCGAGGCGCTGGACGAGTCGACGCTGGAGATACGGCTGCGCGAGCCCAAGGCGTTCTTCCTGCACCTGATGGCCCTGACGCCCACGGCGGTGGCGCGGGTGGACGCGGGCGGGCGGCTGGTGGGCACCGGCCCCTTCCGCGTCGCGTCGCTGGAGCCCGAGCGCGTGGTGCTGGAGCGCAACACCGCGTTCTGGCGCACCGGCGCGCCGCTGCTGGACCGGCTGGAGTTCCAGCTGGTGGACTCGCGCGAGGAGGCGGTGGGGCGGCTGCAGCGCGGCGCCGCGGACCTCGTCTCGTTCCTCTCCGCCGAACACGTCGACGTGCCGGGGCTGGAGTCCTTCCAGGTGGTGGCGAGCACGACGCCCTCCACCGCCTTCGTGGCGCTCAACTCCCGCGAGGCGCCCTATGACGACGTGCGCGTGCGGCGCGCGCTGCGCGCGGGCATGGACATCACCGCCATGGTGGAGCAGTTCCACCCGGGCGCCCGGGTGGCGCGCACGCTGACGCCGCCGGAGCTGCTGGGCGGCGCGGAGGTGAACCCGGTGCCGGTGCCCGACCTGGCGCTGGCCGAGCAGCTGCTGCGCGACGTGGGCCTGCGCCGGCTGCGCCTCACCCTGCACCACCCCACCGGCCGCGACACGTCCGCCGAGGACGCCGTCCTCTTCCGTCCCCTGCTGCAAGCGGGGCTGCTGGAGCTGCGGCACGTGGCGATGCCGCCCGAGGAGTACACGGCCCGGCTGCGCGAGGGGAAGATTCCGGCGTTCCGCACGCTGTGGCTGGCGGACTTCCCGGACCCGGACACCTTCCTGCACTTCCTGCTGAACTCGAGCGCGCAGACGGTGTACCCGCTGGGCTACCGCAACGCGGAGCTGGACCGCATCACCGCCGAGGCCCGCGTCTCCATCGACCCGGAGCTGCGCCAGCAGCTCTACATCCGCGCCGAGCACCTGTTCCGCGCGGACTGCCCGCTCATCCCGCTGTACCACGACCGCATCCACGCGGCGGCCACCACGTCCGTGCAGGGGCTGCGGCTGCACCAGGCCCCACCCCAGGTGCGCTTCGAGGACCTGTGGGTGGACCCGAACGCGACGACGTGACTCACGGCCTCCCGCGCCGCGTCCCCGCGCCGCTGGCGTGGCGCAGGGGCCAGCCCCGGGTCTCCACGAGGACGTCCGGGCCCACGTCGTAGGACTCCAGGCGCCAGGCGCCCTCGCGCTCCACCACCACGAGCAGCCTGCTCTCGAAGAACGTCGCCCCCAGGAGCACGGGGCGCCCTGGCAGCGGGCACATGGCCAGCTTCCGGCCCTCCGCGAAGAGCTGGAGCCAGGACTGCCGCCCGTCCGGGAGGGGCACGTCCGCGAGCACGCCCACCGCGCCCCCCTCGACGACGGTCGCCTCGCGCAACATCCCTCCCAGCGACGAGAAGGGCAGCACGTCCACCTCCCACATCCCTCGCCCCGTGCCCGCCTCCACCGCGCGCAGCACCGTGCGCTCCTCGTCGGCCTCGCACGGCACGCCGTCCGTCCGCGCGCACGCGTGGGCGAAGAGATAGGCCCGGGCCACGCCGTCCTTCTTCGCCGGAATCAGCGCGGGCTCCGCCACGGGCGTCAGCGTCCGCGTGCCGCCATCCCAGTCCACCTCCGTCCTGGACGCGAACCCGCCATCCATGAAGACGGAGGCCCGCGCCCCCACCAGCAGCTGGTCGTCCGCCACCGCGAGCGACGGCAGGCCGGCCAGCGCCCCGGCGTCCACGAGCGTGGACACGCGGAGCGCCGTGCCCCCGTCCTCGTCCGTGGCCTCCACCGCCGCGCGCGCCAGCAGGCCGTCCACCGTGTAGCGATAGGCGACGTCCTCCTCGTCCAGCGCGAGCCGGGTCTCCCCACGCCAGGGCTCCACGGGCCCCGCGTACAGCACCGTGCCCGCGTCCGCGTGGCCGTCGAGCCAGACCCACCGCTGCCCCTCGGGCGACGGGAGGCCCGCGTCCCCTCCCGCGTCGGGTGCCTGGCGCCAGGCCACGCTCGCCACCACGTCACCCGTCGTGGTCAACGCGACCTGCCCGGCGCCCACCGCGCCCCGCCACGTCCCCGCGTCCTCGGGCGCGCCCAGCGTCGCCCAGGACGCCTCCCACTGCCTGGCCCCCGGCGCGCGCGGGCCATAGGACTCCAACCCCGCGGGCCCTCGCACCAGCACCCCTTCCTCCGATACCGCCAGCAGCGCGCGTGGCGCGTCCTCGGGGAACGGCGCCGCGTAGCGCACGAGCCCGCCCGACGTGAAGGAGGCGAGGCGGCAGCCCGCGTCCCCGCCGCACACCGAGGTGTAGACGATGCCGTCCCGCACGAGCAGCGCGGGCGTGTCCTCGCCGCCCACGGGCACGCCCCCCAGGTCCAGCGCGAAGTCCGCCTCGAGGTCCCGGGTGGGAGGCTTCACGCACTCGCCGCCCTGACAGGTGCCCTCGTCCTGGCACGCCGTGGCGGGCGCGCACACCATGCCGTCCGGCGTGGGGAACGTCTTGCACGCGCCCTGGAAGCACAAGCGGGCCTGCTTGCAGTCCACGGCGCCACAGCGGATGAAGTCCTCGGCGTCCACCTCCTGGCAGCCGTCATCGCGGTCGCACACCCCCACCTTGCAGGGGTTCGTCGGCGCCGGGCAGACGACGTCCGACCGCACGCAGCCATACAGCGGCGAGCACGCATCCACCGTGCACGGGTTGTCGTCGTCGCACGTCCGGGGCGTCCCCACGCACGCGCCGGATTCGCAGTGGCCATCCGTCTGGCACCGGCTCTCCGGAACGCAGGCCGCGCCCTCCTCGAGCGGCGTCTCCACGCACGTCCCCGAGGCGAGGTCGAAGCGCGATGTGACGCACGGCCCCGACGGCTCGCACTTCAGCGGGCGCACGCCCAGCCCCTTCAACGGCACCGTCACCTCGCCGCTCGCCCCCTGGAGCACGAGCGCGCCTTGCGCCGCGGTGTCCCCCGCGAGGAACGTCACCGCCACCGTCACGGAGCCGCTGCCCGGCACCGTCACCTCCGGCGCCGCCACCGCGAACGGCGCCTGCGTGGACACCGCCACCTGGAGGCTCGCGCGCCCGGTGGCCTGCAGCGTCACCTCGCGCGAGGCGCGCTCTCCCTCCAGCACGCGTCCGAAGTCGACCTCGTCCACCTGGGAGCGGAAGCCCAGCCGCGATTCCCCCAGCCCCGGGTCGTAGCCGCAGCGGCATCCCCCCATCGACAGCACGAGCACGGCGAGCAGCAGGCGCCAGGGACGAGCGAGCGGACTCATGGACGCGACTCAAGCCCGACGGGCCCCGGCCACGCAACGTTCGCGAGGAGCGTCGTCGTCCGGGTGACTCAAGGCTCGGGGGCGGGGGCGCGTCGTCGAGCGAACATGCGCACCAGCACCGCCACCACGCCCACCGCCACCAGGCCGATGACGGCGTACTGGTAACGACTGACGAGCAGCGTCAACTTCTCCAGGTTGCCGCCCACCGCCGCGCCCAGGCCCAGCACCAGGCCGGTATGCGCCATGGCGGACACCGCGCCCAGGCCCAGCGCGTTGACGCGGGGCATGTGCGAGGCCCCGGCCGCGACGAAGATGAGGCCTCGGATGCCCGGCAGGAAGCGGTTCACCAGCAGCAGCCACGGACCATTGCGGCGCATGCGCGCCTGGACCTCCACCAGGCGCGCGTGGGTGATGCCGAAGAAGCTGCGCTCGGGCTGGGCCTCGAAGCGCTTCGCCAACCAATGACCCACCGCGTAGTTGATGGCGGCGCCCGCCACGCTGCCCGCCGTCACCACGAGGAACACGAGCAGCCACGGCTGCGTGCCGCGCACCGCGTAGACGCCGCCCAGCAAGGTGATGGAGTCACCCGGGAACGGCGGGACGATGTACTCCAGCGCCGCCGCGAGCCCGAGCACCACGAGGCCCAGGGGCCCCAGCGCGCCGATGATCTGGTCGATGTACTCCACCATCCGCGCGAACGCCCTCCTCCAGATGCCGGGCTCCAGTCATAAGGCACACCCGGCGGGAGCGAAAGCACCCGTCTCGGATGGTCAACAGAGCACGCCACCTCCAGGCACCCGGGCGTCGGCTATGCTGCGTCCCCGCCATGATTCTTCCGCGCCACTGGGACGCGCTGACCGCCACGCTGCACGCCGTGGACCTCGAGGGGAATCCCGAGGAGGCCTGGCGGTTCCTCGTCTACCGGGGCTTCGTCGAGGACTCCGCCGAGGGCGCTCGACGGTTCGTGGACCTCGTGCGCGAGAGCCTGACGACGCGGCATCCGCCGGCTGGTGGCCCCGTGGGCGCCATCCTCCGGACGCTGGTCCAGGAGCAGCGCGTGGACCCGCGTCAGGACGACGACCCCGAGGGGCGCTCCACGGGCAGGGTGTGGCGCCTGTGGAAGCGGAGGACGGCGCCAGCGGCGTCTCCGGTGTCCTGACTCCGGCCACGCCCCGCTCAGGTCGCGAGGCTCGCGGCCAGCAGCGCCGGCTCCGACGCCCTGGTCTGGACCACACCCCTCATGGCGCGAGGCTCGCGGCCAGCAGCGCCAGCTCTCCTCCGCCGGGACGCAGGCACGCCAGGCCGATGCGCGAGGACGTGGACGCGCGCGCGGCCGCGACGGTGAAGTGGAACCATCTGCACGCGCCGACGCGCTGCTCGAGCGCGCTCCAGTCGCTCGGTTCGCCCGCGACGCCCGCGAGCCCACCCAGGGTGCGCCAGGTGGACAGGCGCCCGTACGCGGCGCCTCGCGCTCCCGCCCAGCCCTCGGCGCCGAAGGTGGCGAGGGCGAAGAGCGTGGCCACGACATCCTCCAGGCCCTGTCGCTCGCAGTGGAGGTCCTCGGTCGCCACGAGGGGCTCGAGGCTCGCGTCCTCCAGGAAGGCGGTGAGGTGGTCGGCGCTCATCCGAGGCTGCGCGGGGCGCAGGGCGAACGCGCGGAGGAAGCGCTTCGCCGCGACGCCGTCCTCGCCCCAGTCGTCGATGACGGCGCCAGCGGAGGCGGCGAGCGGAACGGTCTCGAGGGACACATCGGCACGAGGTCCCAGCGGGAGTGTGTCTTCTTCATCCGAGCCCCGCGCCCTCGACGAGGCGAGGTGCGCCCTGAGGTCGAGGACCGCGTCCTCCACGTCCTCGACACCGAGGAGGCGGCCCAGCGACGACTCCCAGCGACCGCGGCTGAGCGGGAGGAGCGCCAGCGGATGGCCCTGCTCCGCGAGGCGCGCCCACAACCTGCGGACGCCGGGGGCCTTGTCCAACGACTCACCGCGCAGGACGAGCTCCTGCACGTAACAGGCGAACAGCTCCGTCAGGTCGTCGGGGCCGCTGCGACACTCGAGCAGCATGTGCAGGATGGGCGACGGGTTCCAACGCGCGAGCAGACCCGCGAGGTCCCGCGCGCGGTGCGCCTCCGAATGACGCCCCTGGAAGCGCGCGTCCCGGGGTTGGCGCGCGATGTCGAGCAGCGCCCGCGCGCCCGACACGCTCCCGCGCCGGGCGAGGACCTCCTCGACATGGTCGGACACCGCGTGGAGCCGCCCATGCGTCTCGACGGGCGTGACGGGAAACCGCGCCTCCACCTCCGCGGCGAGCGCGACCAGGGTGGTGAAGTCCCCTTGCTCCGCCACCCCCTCCACCCTGCGCAGCGCGTCGCGGACACCGGTGCCGGAGGCGATTTCCTCGAAGAGAGCGCTCACCGTCGAAGTCATGCCGACAGCCTACAGACAATGCAGGCAGCGCTGGAATAGCGGGTTTGCACGGCCTCCTGGGACCCGGGTGCCGCGGACGTTGGTTGGAGGTGGATGCCTCAAGGCTCCCGTTCCGAGTGGGGGAGACAGTCCTCGAAGAGCGCATGGACCCGGTCGAACCACTTCACCACGGGCCGCCAGTCCGCTGGGGGGCGGCTCCACCACTCCAGGCGCAGCGAATGGAAGGAGGCGCGCTGCTCCACGCCGAACCGGACTCCATCCATGGCGATTCCGAGAGATCCGAACGACAGGCCAGGAAGCGGAAGTTCCCGTCCCTCGGCCTCGAGCTCCCACCAGCGCGCTGAGGCGACGGTGGCGTCGGCCGTCTTCAGGCGCAGCTCCCTCACGGGCATGCCTCGGATGACTCCCCCCGGCTGCATGGGCCGTTCGACTTCACTCCGCCGCTCCCACGTGACTCGACGAACAAGAAACCCCGACGTGAGCTTCGAGGCATCCTTCCAGAGAAGCCAGGAGCGGTACTGCCCCAAGCTCCGATACTCCCAGATGCGAAGCCATGGCGTTCCCCGGGGAAGTGCCGGGACCGCGTCCTGCGGGTTCTCGAGCGCCGCCATCGCCTGCTCGTCGAGACGGCGATTGTGCTCGTGGACTGCCTCATCCTGATGTGTCGACATCGTAGACCTCCCGGGTGGACCGCCCGGGAGTGGACGGTAGGGCCGTACTCGGAACAACCCCACGGCTCCCACGCAGCCTCACGTACCCGCCTGACGGGTACGCGGGCTCAAGTCAGAGACCGGAGACGCCCCCCCACTGTCCTCGACACGGCCTATCCGGGCCGCGGAGTCACGTGGTGGGCGGAGACGACGACGGACCGGGAACGGGCATCACCGTGCCGCCGTACTGCGTGGCCGCCAGCGTGCCGCACGCCGCGCCAATCTCCTTGCCACCCGAGTACCGCCGCGCCACCGGCGCCTTCAGTATCTGCAGGTGGTCCCGGAACGCGCTCAACTCCTCCGCCGTCGGCGGCAGGTACTTGCCCGTCGGGTCCGTCACGTCGATGAGGTCCACCTTGATGGGGATGCCCTCGAACGCCGCCTTCAGCGCCTCCGCGTCCTCGCGCTCCAGGTTGAAGCCGCGGATGGCCACGTAGGCGATCATCGCCCGCTCACGCCGCGCCTGGCTGTACTCGCGGATGGCCTCGATGAGCTCCGGCAACGGGTGCGTCTTCTCGATGGGCAGCACCTGCGCGCGCTTGGACGCGATGGCGCTCGTCACCGAGAACGCCAGCCGGTACGGATGCCCCTCGCGCGTGTAGCGCCGGATGGCCGGCACGTGCCCCGCCGTGGAGAAGGTGATGGCCGTCCCGGAGATGGAGAAGCCCGCCGGGTTCGACAGGATGCCCGCCGCCCGCAGCGTCTCCTTGTAGTTGAGCAGCGGCTCCCCCATCCCCATGAACACCACGCCCCGCACCGGCCGGTCCGCCTCCGCCCGCACCTGGAGCACCTGGTCCAATATCTCCCAGGTCTGGAGGTTCCGTTTGAAGCCCAATTTCCCCGTCATGCAGAAGTCGCACGCCAGCGCACAGCCCACCTGGCTGGAGACGCAGACGACGTACTTCTCGTCGAAGATGGGGATGCGGACGGCCTCGATGCGCCCGCCCAGGGGCGAGTCGAAGAGGTACTTCACGAAGCCGTCGTCCGCGCGGCGGCGCTCGACCACCGTCAGCCGCGGCATCTCCCCGTGGGCGCGCAGGTGGTCCGCGACGCGGCGCGGCACCTGGGGGGAGTTGGCCACCTCGTCCACCGTGCCGCGCCCGTGGGCGAAGACGGCGGCGAACACCTTGCGCACGGCCGTGGGCGAGGGGGAGAGGGGCGCGAGCGCCTCGTGCAGCTCCGGGAGCGACAGTTGCTTCAGGTTCACGAGGCGGACTTGATCTTCGCGCGCAGGAACTCCGTCAGCTTCGACGAGACCTCCTTGGGCATCCGAGCAGCCAGGGCACGCTTACACAGGCCGGGCGTCGCGCGGTAGGTGGCCAGGAACTCCTCGCAGGGACTGCACCCGGACAGGTGCTCCTGGAGATGCTTCGCCTCGTCTGGCGACATCTCACCCTCGAGGTATTCCAGCAGGAGGTTGATCGAGTCTTTACAGGTGTACATCCGAACCTCGGCTGGCTGCGGCGCGCCTTCTCGTCCTTGCATCGGAAGATGCGGAGCCCCCCGTTCGCGTTTCACGGGCCGCGATTGTCGCGGTTGTAGAAGGTGTCGATGGCTTCCCGAAGCGCGAGTCGGGCCCTGTGCAGACGGCTCTTGATGGCGGGGATGGAGTCCCCCGTCACCTCTGCGATTTGTTCGTAACTGAGCCCGTCCACGTCTTTCAAGAGGAAGACCTCACGATACCCCTCGGGGAGGCGGTCGGCCGCCTGCCGGATGGCCTGCCCCAGCTCGGCGTCGAGCGCCTTCTCCTCGGCGTCCCGGCTCCAGTCGGTGACGGGATAGTCGGCGAGTGTACCACGGGGCGTGAATTCCGGCCCCTGCAGCTCCGCCTCCGCGGCCTGGGCCACCCGGCGGTGGCGCAGGCGCATGAGCGCGTGGTTGGCCGCGATGCGGTGGACCCACGAGCCGAAGGCCGCATCCCCGCGGAAATCCTTGAGATGTTGATAGGCGGACAGGAAGGTGTCCTGGGTGATTTCGGCGGCGTCCGCCTCCGAGCGCGTCATCCGCAGGGCCAGGCCATAGACCTTGTCCTGGTGCGCCTCCACCAGGGCCTCGAAGGCGGACATGTCTCCGTCCTGGGCCCGGGCGAGGAGCTGGCGATCATCTTCCGTGGCGACCTCGTCGGACATGGCGGGGCGCACCCAACCAGCCAGAAGCGCCTTCGTCAAGGCCGGTTGCGAGCCCTCGTCGAAGGTCGCTTGCTGACATGTTGACTGTCCTGGACCCAGAGTCGAAAGGGCTCGTCGGCCCAGGCTCCGGCGTAGTCCACGCCGATGCGCGGCCCCCTCGCCACGCGCGAGGAAGGCACGGGCGTGCCGGGCAGCAGGTGCAGCCCCGGCGACTGCAGGTCCACGCGGTTGTGGGCCAGCGTCAGCCCCAGGGACTTGCACAGCCGGCCGGGGCCGTCCGTGCGCAGGTCCGCGCCCAACCCCTCCACCGGCTCCACCGCGCGCACCAGCACCGCGGCCCCCACGCCGGGCACGTCGGTGACGACGTTGAAGCAGCGGTGCATCCCGTAGATGAGGTAGACGTACGCGCGCCCCGCCGGGCCGAACATGACCTCCGTGCGTGGGGTGAGCCCCTTGGAGGCGTGGCAGGCCAGGTCGTGCTCACCGATGTAGGCCTCCGTCTCGACGATGCGGCCCACCCGGCGCAGGCCGTCCTGGACGACGACGAGATGGGTGCCCAGGAGGTCACGGGCTACCTCCAGGGCGGGGCGGGCGTAGAAGGACACGGGCAGCGGAGTCACGGCGGGGATTGTACCGGCCAACACTCGGCGGCGCCCGGGATGAGGGCATCCGTCCGCCAGCGGAAACCCGCGTGGCCCATCGCGGCATCGCGGCAGTTCACTCCGGGGCAGGGCTGGGGCAGATTGCGCCGCACCATGTCCAAACACGGCCGGCTCTCCGGTCTCCTGCTCCCCCTGTTCTCGCTCCGTTCCCGGACGGACTTCGGCATCGGTGACTTCGGCGCGCTCGACGGGCTGTTCGCCTGGATGAAGGCCGCCCGCCAGCGGATGCTGATGCTGCTGCCGCTCTTGCCCACGGCGCCCGGTGACTCGAGCCCCTACGCGACGCGCTCCGCCTTCGGCCTCAACCCCCTGTTCATCGACCTGCACCAGCTGCCCGAATTCGTCGCCTCCGGCGGCGAGGCCGCGCTGTCCCAGGCGCAGCGCCAGCAACTGGCCGAGGCCCGCGCCGCGCCCCGCGTGCGCTACGACCTGGTGTTCCCGCTGAAGGACGCCGCCTTCGCGCGCGCGTTCGACCACTTCGAGGAGCACCACTGGACGAGCCAGTCCGAGCGCGCCCGCGCCTTCCGCCAGTGGCGCGCCGCCCAGGGGGACTGGCTGGAGAACTACGCGCTGTTCACCGCCATCAGCGAAGAGGAGCAGCGCCGCGCCTGGTGGGAGTGGCCAGAAGCCCTGCGCACCCGCCAGCCGGAGGCGCTCGCCGCGAAGGCGGACAGCCTGGAGCGCCGCGTGCGCTACCACGCGTGGCTGCAGTGGGTGGCCGAACAGCAGTGGGACGCCGCGCGCGCCCGCGCCGCCGACCACCAGGTGCTGCTGTGCGGCGACGAGCCCTTCATCATCGGCCAGGACAGCGCGGACTGCTGGGCCTACCCCACCATCCTGCGCCGCGACGCGCGGCTGGGCGTGCCCCCGGACGACTTCTCCGCCACGGGCCAGGACTGGGGCCTGCCCTACTTCGACTTCGCCGCCATGGAGAAGGATGACTACGCCTGGCTCAAGGCGCGCGCGAAGAAGGCGGCCAGCTACTACGACCTGCGCCGCGTGGACCACGCGGTGGGCTACTTCCGTCAGTGGATTCGCGACGAGCAGACGCCCACCGGGCGCTTCATCCCCCCGGACGAGGAGAGCCACCGGCGGCTGGGGCGGCGGCACTTCGAGCTGCTGTCCGAGGGCGCCGGCATCGTCGCCGAGGACCTGGGCGTCATCCCGCCCTTCGTGCGCCACATCCTCGCGGAGCTGAAGCTGCCCGGCTACCGCGTCATGCGCTGGGAGCGCGACGACCACGTCTACCGCGACCCGCACCACTTCCCCACCGTGTCCCTGGTGACGACGGGCACCCACGACACGGACACGATGGTCGAATGGTGGGAGGGCGCGCGCGACGACGAGCGCGCCGCCGCCGCGCGGGCGTGGCCGGAGCTGCACGGGGTGACGGTGGCGCGCGAGGTGACGCCGGACCTGCACCGCGCGCTGCTCGCCGCGGCGCTCAACGCCAGCAGCGAGCTGTGCGTGCTGCCCTGGCAGGACATCCTCGGCACGAGGGACCGCATCAACCTGCCGGGCTCCATGAGCGACGCCAACTGGGCGTACCGCATCGCGCAGGACACGTCCGCGCTGCTGTCGGAGCCCCAGACGCGCGAGGCCGCGGAGCGGCTGGCCTGGCTCACCGCGTCCGCGCGGCGCTGAGCGCTGGCGGCCCCCGCCCCGGTCCGGGAGTCACGCTCCCGGGCCCCGTGGAAGGAGGCCGTCCGGCCCCACCTTCAGTCGATGCACTTCACCTGACCCGGGAAGCCGTCGAAGATGGCGCAGCGGCGGTTGGGGTTGGCGCACTCCAGCCGCTCGCAGATGTCGTCGGTGATGCACAGGGGCGGGGTGCGGCCGAAGCTGAGGAACAGCTCGGCGCAGAACTCGTAGGCCCCGGTGCAGCCCACGGAGCTGCAGTACGGGGCATCCGCGATGGTCTCCCCTTCCTTGAGCCGCACCACCTCGTCCTCGTCCACGCCACAGGCGGTGCCGAGCGCGGAGAGAAGACCGAAAACCAGGAGCCGAATTCGCCGGGACTGGAGCATGCCCCCCAATCTGGCGCACCTGGGCCCGGCTTGCACGCGACACCCCGCGTGGGACAAGGACCAGCCGACAGACGGGTTGGAGCCGGGACGTTGGAATGCGACATTGGGTGATGAACGTCCACCGGGAGACGCGTCAGACGCTTGCCTTCCGGCTAGAAACGCCCCGTGGCCGCCGACCTTCCCCGAATCCTCCGCCTCGCCACGCTCGCCGTGCCCCTGCTGGTCGCGGCGTGTGCCACCACGTCCACCCCTCCCCCGGGTCCCAAGGTCACCCGCCTGGACATCGAGGGCACGAAGCAGGTGAAGGAGGGGGCCATCAAGGACCGCATCCTCACGTCGGAGACGCCGTGGTGGGCGTTCTGGCCCTTCGGCGGGCCGCACTACTTCGACTCCAACGCGTGGCAGGCGGACCTGCGCCGCATCGAGCGCTACTACCAGGCCCAGGGCTTCTACCAGGCCGAGGTCGTGAACAGCGAGGTGAAGCAGGAGCGCGCGAACGAGGTGGCGCTGCGAGTGGAGGTGAGCGAGGGCGAGCCCACGCGCATCGGGGACATCCACATCGACGGGCTGGACGCGCTGACGCCGGAGCACCGCGAGCAGGCGGAGTCCAAGCTCCCGCTCGAGAAGGGCGACGTCTTCCGCGAGGGCCCGTGGGAGGAGGCCAAGGCGCTGCTCCAGGACCGGCTGCGGGACCTGGGCTACGCGGAGGCGGAGGTGACGGGCGAGGTGCAGGTGGACGTGGAGACGCGGCTGGCGGACGTGCGGCTCGACGCGAAGCCCGGGCTCCGCTACCGCTTCGGCAACACCTTCGTCGCCACGGACGCCAACCCCCAGGTGCCGCCCCGGCGCATCATCGAACAGGTGCAGGGCTCGCTGAAGAAGGGGGACTGGTACAGCGAGACGGCGCTCGCGGAGGCCCAGGCGCGCGTGTTCCGCATGGGCGTGTTCGGCGCGGTGAAGGTGAACCGGGGCGCGCCGGACCGCGAGTCCGCCACGGTGCCGGTGGTGGTGGACGTGCGCGAGGCGCCGTTCCGCTCGGTGCGACTGGGCGGCGGTATCGGCGTGGACGCGGCCCGGCAGGAGGGGCGCCTGCTGGGGGAGTGGACGAACCGCAACTTCCTGGGGGGCTTGCGCCGCCTGACGGTGAGGGGGCGCGCCGGCTACGCGTACATCCCCAACATCCTGTCCTCCACGAAGCATGGCCCCGTCTTCGAGGTGACGGCCGAGTACGAGCAGCCGCGCTTCCTGTTCCGGGACCTGCGCCAGCAGACGTCCGTCACCCTGGAGAAGGGCCTGGAGCAGGCCTACGACTACTACGGGGGGCGGCTCCAGGCGGGCGTCATCTGGCAGCCCCACCGCAGCTTCTCCGTCTTCCCGTCCTACAACCTCCAGATATACCGGCTGTCGGGGCGCGTGAGCGCGGACTCGCGCGTGCCGCCGGTGGTGCTCGGCTGCAGCGAGAACCAGGTCCAGTGCAACGTGGCGCTGAGCTTCCTGGAGGTGGCCTTCGCGTGGGACCGGCGCGATGACCCGGTGGAGCCCCGGGACGGCTACTACCTGAGCCTGTCCGTGCAGAAGGGAGGCGGCCCGCTCCGCGGCGACTTCGACTTCGTGCGCCTGTTGCCGGACCTGCGCTTCTACCGCTCCTTCGGACAGGACCGGCAGGTGGTGCTGGCCGCCAAGCTGCGCATGGGCACGCTCAACCCCGCGAACAACAGCCAGAGCTCCATCGTCACGCGCTTCTTCTCCGGCGGCGCCACGTCCATGCGGGGCTTCAACGGCCAGCGCCTGTCGCCCATGGTCGCCCTCCCCCAGACGAAGGACCTCGACGGGGACGGCGTGCCGGAGACGACCCAGACGTCCGAATGGGACACGGTGCCGGTGGGAGGCAACAGCCTCTTCGAGACGTCGGTGGAGCTGCGCTACCAGCTGTCGTCCAGCATCATGGTCGCGGCCTTCTGGGACTCGGGGCTGGTGGGCGTGGAGGGGTTCGAGCACAGCGGCGCGCCCCGGCTGTTCGGTCCCGACCACTACCACGCGGTGGGCCTGGGCCTGCGCTACCTCACGGTGGTGGGGCCGGTGCGGCTGGACCTCGCGAGGCGGTTGAACATCGGCCGGGGATTGCCCGTCGACACGCCGGGGTACATCTATCCCACGACCGGTGGTTGCTTCGGCATCGGCAGCAAGTGGAGGCAGAATGGCCCCACCTCCCGCTCCGACGCCTTCGCGGGAGCGCCGGACGGGCAGTGCGCGCTGCACCTGTCCATTGGAGAGGCGTTTTGAGCACGCGACGCTGGGGGCGACGGCTGCTGTGGGGCGCGCTCGGACTGGTGGGCGCGGTGGCGCTCCTCGTCCTGGGCGCGCTCACGTGGCTGACGTCGTCCTCCGGCGAGGCCTTCATCGTGCGACAGGGACTCGGGCTGGCGAACGAGCAGTTCTCCGGCCGGCTGGAGGTGGGCGGGCTGGACCTGACGCCGCCGGGCGCCGTCCTCACGGACGTGAAGCTGTACGACCCGGAGGGCGAGCTGGTGGCGGAGATTGCGCGCGTGGAGGCGCGCGTGCGCCTGGGGGGCCTGCTGAGCCAGCGGGTGGACGTCACCGAGGCCCGCGTGGACGCGCCCCGCCTGTACCTGGCGCAGGACGAGCGGGGCCTCAACCTGTCGCGGGCCCTCGCGCCCCGGCGGCCCAAGCCCGAGGAGCCCTCCCCTCGCGGCACGCTGCGCGTGGACGTGCGCGAGCTGGTGCTGACCCACGGCTTCGTCGACTTCCGGCAGGAGCTGGAGGACGGCGGCGAGCGGCGGGCGCGGCTGGTGGACCTGGACGCGCGCGGCTCCGGCCACTTCGCGGCGGCGACCCAGGGCGTTGGCGCGAAGTTGGAGGCCACCGGCGGACTGGAGCTGCCCACGAAGGGGCCGGTGCGGCTGAAGCTGGAGGGTGGCGGAGAGGAAGGAGACCTGCGCGCCACGCTGGACCTGGACGCCGCGGGGCTGGTGCTCGACGCCAGCGGCGCGGTGAAGCTGCCGCCCGAGTCCCCGACGGGCCAGCCCTCCGGCGCGCTGACGGCGGAGGTGGAGGTGCGGAAGCTGTCGGCGCCGCCGGAGCTGGCGCGCGGCTTCGTGCCGGCGTACCCGCTGCGCGTCCCCGTGTCGCTCGAGGGCAAGGCGGGGCTGACGGGTGACGTGGCGCGCGTCACCGCCCAGCTGCGCGCCGCCGGGGCGAAGGTGGACGTGGACGGCGACCTCGACCTGGAGCGCCTGCGCACCCAGGGCGTGACGGTGAAGGCGCGCGACGTGGACCTGTCCGCGCTGGTGGAGGAGGGCCCGAAGACGAACCTGTCCGCGGACCTGACGGCGAGAGGTGGGGGCACGCGGCTGGAGACGCTCGAGGGCGAGGTGGACCTCACCGTGTCCCCGTCGCGCTACCTGGGCCAGCCGCTGGGGCCGGTGGAGCTGCACGCGCGCGCGAAGGAGGGCCAGTACACGCTGGAGCGGCTGGTGGTGCTGGTCCCCGGCGCGTCGCTCCAGGCCAAGGGCCAGGGCAACCTGGACGCGCTGCGCGTGGACGCAAGCCTCACGGCGGGCGACCTGGCGCTCCTGTCGAAGGCGCTGACGAAGCTGCTGCCCGGCGCGGTGCCGCCCCTGGCGGGCAGCGGCACGCTGGAGCTGCGCGCGGAGGGGCCGCCGCGCGCGCCCGGCGTCCAGGCGGAGGGCATCTTCACCTCGCTCGTCTACGGCGACATCGCGGTCCGCGCCCTGACGCTCAAGGCCGCGGTGCCGGACGTGACGCGGCCCTTCACCACGGACGCCACGCTCCTGGTGGGCGAGCTGCGCGTGGGCGAGCGCGCCTTCCGCGACCTGTCCGCCACCATCGCCACCGACGACCGCGCGCTCGAGGCCACCGTGCGCGCCATGCACGACGCGCCGCTGGGCCTCACGCTGGGCGGCGTGGTGGACGAGGACGGTCGGGGGCTGGCGCTCCAGACGCTGGCGCTCTCGTGGCCGGAGGCGACGTGGAAGCTCCAGCGGCCCACGCACGTGGGCTTCGGCGGCGGCCGCGTGGCGGTGGAGCCCGCGCTGGTGCTCTCCACGGGCACCCAATCCCTGTCGGTGGTGGGCGACATGGAGGGCGAGCAGCTCACCGCGCGCGTGGAGCTGGACCAGGTGGACCTGGGGCTGCTGCCTCGCGTCGCGGTGCCGGAGTCGCTGGGGCTGGGGGGCACGGTGACGGGCTTCGCCACCGCGAAGGGCCGGCTGCCACGGCCGGACGCGGAGGCCCGGCTCCAGTGGCGCGACGGGCGGGTGAAGGGCTACGAGCAGCTCCAGGCCCTGGTCGACGCGCGCTACGTGAAGGACCGCGCCACGGGCCGGCTGGAGGCGAGCCTCCCGGTGGCGAGGCTCGGCGCGGACTTCGACGTGCCCGTGCAGGGCCTGTTGCGCCGGCGCCGCGACCCCATGTCCCTCGACGCGAAGCTGGAGGGCGTGGACGTGGCCGGGGTGATGAAGCTCGCGGGGAGGGAGGACCCGGTGGGCGGGAGGGTGTCCGCGGAGCTGAAGGTCACCGGGCCCGCGCGCGAGCCGAAGGTGGACCTCGTCCTGCGCGGCCATGGGCTCACCTACGCCGCGCCGCCACCTGGCTTCGCGCTGAAGCAGCCCCTGGACCTGGAGCTGCGCGTCGCGTCAGACCGCGAGGACGACACGCTGGACGCGCGGCTGGACGTCCGGGGCCTGGCCACCCAGACGTACGTGTCGCTGCGCACGCCCTTCACCCCCGCCGGGCTCATCGCGAAGCCCCCCACGCTGGAGACGCTGCTGGCGACCTCGGTGGACGTGGAGGCGCGCGTGGCGGACCTGCCCCTGGGCACGTTCGAGGGCGTGGGCGGGCTGGAGCAGGCGGGCGGGATGGTGTCCGCGCGGCTCGACTTCACCGGCTCCGCGCTGGTGCCCCAGGCGCGACTCAACGTGATGGGCCAGGGCCTCACCGCCTATGGCCTGCCACGGGTCGACACGCAGCTCGGCGTCGTGGGCGACGGCAAGGACGTGAAGGTGACGCTGACCTCGCAGCGGGGCAACGAGCCGCTGGCGCGGCTGGACGCCACGCTGGAGGCGCCCCTGGGCGCGCTCCAGGACCGCGAGGTCTACGGACATATCCCCTTCCAGCTCAAGGGCCGCCTGGGGCCCATGGACCTCCAGCACCTGCCCGGCGTGGCGAAGGCGCGCGTGCAGGGCGTCGGCACGGCGCGGGGCAAGGCGGCGCGGGGCATCCAGGGCGTGCTCTCCGTGGAGATGGGCGCGCGCGGCACGCTGGACACGCCGCGCGTGGAGCTGACCGCGGGGGTGCAGAAGCTGGGCATGGGCGACCTCGCGCTGGGACACGCGCGGCTGCACTACGGCTACGCGGACGCGCGCTCCGCGTTCGACCTCCTGCTCACCTCTCCGTCGGGCGGCACGCTGCTGGTGGACGGCGGCGTGACGCTGGACGTGTCGCTGCCCGCCATCCAGCGCGGCCTGGACACCACCCACGCCCCCGTGGAGGTGAAGCTGGAGGCGCGCGACTTCGACCCCACCTTCCTCTCCGGCTCGGTGGAGATGCTGCGCACCATCGGCGGGATGATTCGCGCGGACGCGAAGCTGGAGGGCACGCTCGGCGCGCCGGGCTTCCAGGGCCGGCTGACGTGGCGCGACGGCCGGCTGGGGCTGATGGGGCTGGGCGAGTACCGCGACATCCAGCTCGACCTGGAAGCCAGCCAGGAATCCCTGGCGCTGAAGACGCTGTCGGCGAAGGCCGGCGCCGGCACGCTGACGCTGGAGGCGCCGCTGACGGCCGCGCGCACCACCGGCGGCGAGTACGAGCTGACGGCGGACAAGGCCCGACCCTATCCGCTCGTCGCCCGCAACTTCCCCATCGTCTACGACGACCAGCTGGTGGCGCTGCTCAGCATGCGAGCCAAGGTGGAGGGCACCCTCTCCAACCGGCTCGTCAACCTGCGCAACGTCTCCATCCCCGAGGCCACCATCGAGCTGCCGGAGGTCAAGCGCAAGGACCTCCAGGCGCTGGAGCGCCCCGGCGACATCGTGCTCGTGCGCAAGGGCGTGCCCATCGAGCGGCGCAGGCGCAAGCAGCAGCAGTTGCCCTCGCCGGGCGTGCCCCAGCCGGACTCGGCGCGGCAGCCGCCGGCCGGGACGCCGCCGCCCACCGTCGCCACCGGAGGCAGCGGCGACGACGAGGAGGCCGAGCCGCCGCGCAGCTATTGGATCAACGTGAACGCGCCCCGCAACCTGTGGGTGAAGGGCTCCGACCTCAACGTGGAGCTGGGGCTGTCGGAGGACTTCCGCATCGAGTACTCGGACACGGCGCGCATGTTCGGACAGGTGCGCGTGCTGCGCGGTCGCGTGGACGTGCTCGGCCGCCGCTTCGACGTCCAGCGCGACAGCGTGGTGAGCTTCACCGGGCCGCCGGCGGTCCCGTACATCAACGTCACCGCCGAGCACCGCAACGAGAGCGCCAACGTCACGGTGTTCGTCACCATCCGCGGCCAGGGGCGCGACATCACCCTCAAGCCCACCAGCGAGCCGCCGCTGCCGGAGTCGGAAATCTACACGCTGCTGGCCACCGGCCGCCGCACGCTGGAGCGCGGCTCCGGCGCGTCCATGACGGCCAGCGCGCAGGCGGCGTCCGTGGTGGGCTCGCTCGTCGCCAACGAGGCGCGCAAGGCCCTGGCCGCGAAGCTGCCACTGGACGTGATCTCCATCGAGGCCGGCGGCGCAGGCATCGCCGGCACCAAGCTGGAGGTGGGCACCTACGTGACGGACAAGATCTACGTGGGCTACACCGGCCGCGTGGGCGCCAACATCCAGCAGGGAGAGAACTCCAACGCGGTCCGCTTCGAGTACCAGTTCAGCCCGCGCTGGAGCCTGGAAGGCCAGTATGGCGACGCGCGCTCCGGCGGCCTCGACCTCATCTGGAGCAACGAGTACTGAGGCCGCCGGCGGCTCATCCCCGGGCGGGGGCTACAGCCAGTACATCTCGAAGCACGCGCCCACCGGGCCCGCGCCTCCCTGCGGCGCCATGGGCGCGCTCACCCACGCGCCCTCCACGCCGCACTGCTGCCACGCCTGCGTGGAGGCGGACTGCACGCAGGTGCGCGCGGGCACCGTGCGCCCCAGCGTGGCGGACGAGCACCACGGCCACGACTGGGTGCAGTTGCCAGGCTTCGTCGTGCTGCCCGCGGTGAAGACACCGGACACGCACTGACGCCACATGGCGTCCGACGAGCTCTGCACGCAGCCCAGGTTCGGCACCGTCGTGCCCGCCGTCTCCGACACGCAGCCCGTCGAGGCGCTGCCCCAGTCGAACCCACTGTCCGCGTAGCGGTGGTACACCACCGACACCAGCGACGAACCACCCACCGTGGTGCGGCCACACTGCGTCGCGTACGCGCCCACCCAGGGCGTATACGTGTAGAGTGCCGCCGTCGCCTTGTTCGTCGGCGTCACCGTGCACGGGTCCAACGTCGCCTTCGCCGTGCCCACCTTCCACCCGGACACCGTGGCGCGCCCCGCGTCCAGGTCCGTGAAGTAGCCGCGCAGCTTCTTCGCCGAACACTCCACCTGCTTGCCGAAGCCGGTGTATTGCGCGTCACACCCGCTGCTGTCCGGACAGCCACAGCCCGTGGCCTTCGCCAGGTTGGTGGAGGTGCCGCTCTGCACCAGGCTCGACTCCACCTGGATGCGCGCCAGCATGTACACCGGGCTGATGCCATACGCGGTGGAGCGCTCGACGATGAGCGTCGCCGCCGTCTTGTTGCTGAACGCCGGGTCCTTGTACGTCGCCAGGTACGAACCCTGCTGCACCAGGAACGCCTGCACCTGCGCCGCCGTCACCCACTGGTGCCCCAACAGGTGCGAGTCCTCCAACAGCCGGTGCATGTCGTACTTCGTCGTCGCCTCCTGGAGCACCTGCCCGGTCAGCTCGTCGATGACCACCTCTTCCGACTCCACCGGACCACAGCCAACCGCCAGCAGCGCGGGGAGCGCCAGCCACCACAGTCGCGTCTTCATCCGACTTCCTCGAGGGGGATTCGCCGCGTCCGAGGAGCGACTCGCGCCACCCAGCGGGCGCGGCTTGGGGGGGGAGCCCTCTCGTCTAGTCGGGGTGTATGCAATGACTCAAGCTTTTCCTGAATTCAAAGATTGACAGATATTTTGAGCCTATCTGGAGCTTGACCCTCTCCATCAGTGCAGGACCGCCCACACGCGGAGGACGTTCGGAAGGAGTAGCCTTCCACGTCTCATGCGCTCTCTCCCGTCGTCGTGGCAGCGGTGCGTTGCGACTCTCGTCCTCGGGCTGTCGTTGGTCGCGGGCTGCTCGGGAGGTGGCGAGAAGCCTCCTCCGGGTGGCCCGGATGGCGGCGGTTCACCGGATGGTGGCGGAGGCCCTGGGCCGTCGGGCTGCCTGGGCGAGGAGTTTCTGACGTCGCTGGAGCGAGACCACCTGCTGGTGGGCGCGCAGATGGAGGACGGCACGGCGCGCAGCGCGCCCTTCGACGTGCACTACCTGTACATCGCCGGGGGCCTGTTCGATTCGAACGACGCCTGCGGCTCGTGCCGCAACAACTGCACCAGCAATGGCGCGAGCTGCGCGCTGGGGGGCTGCGCGTGGTGGGGGTGCTGGCAGGACACGACGGAGGCGCCGGGTGAGTACGTGCGTGGCTTCGCGTCGCGCGCCACGGAGCGCGGGCAGATTCCGTTCATCACCTACTACCAGCACCTGCTGGGCAGCGGCGTGGGCGAGGGCCAGCCGCAGCTGGGCGCGCTCGACGACCTGGCCGTCATGCGTCGCTACCTGGCGGACTGGCGCTTCACGCTGAAGCAGGTGGGCACCTCGCGGGCGCTGCTCCACATCGAGCCGGACCTCTGGGGCTATCTCCAGTTCTTCTCCAATGGAGACCCGCGCTCGGTGGCCGCGCGGGTGGCCTCCGCCAACGGCACCGACTGCGCCGGGTTCGACGACAACGCGGCGGGGCTGGCCCGCTGCATGGTGGCGATGGCGCGCAAGTACGCGCCCAACGCGAAGGTGGGCCTGCACGCCAGCCCCTGGGCCACGAAGCAGGACGTGTACCTCAACACGCAGGCGTCCTTCGACGTCGTGGGCGAGGCGAACAAGGTCGCGGACTTCCTCCTGGCCCTGGGCGCGGCCGACACCGACTTCGTCGTGGTGGAGGCGTCGGACCGGGACGCCGGCTACTACGACAGCATCGGCGAGGACACGTGGTGGGACGCGAACAACACCCGCCTGCCCCACTTCCGTCAGGCCTTCACCTGGGCGCGCGCCCTCTCCGAGCGCATGCGCAAGCCGAACTTCTGGTGGCAACTCCCCGTGGGCAACATGAGCCTGCCGAACAACGACCAGCACTGGCGCGACAACCGCGTGGACTACTTCTTCGCGCATACGGCCGAGGTCGCCGCCGCGCACGCGGTGGGCTTCTCGTTCGGCGCGGGCGAGGGACAGCAGACGACGCCGGAGACGGACAACGGCAACCTCGTCAACCGCGTCCGCCTCTATGACGAGACGGGCGGTCAGCCCGCCTGCGTCCACTAGGGCCGCGCGCCCGTCGCTCAGAACAGGCGGGAGAAAGACGGCCGCGCCTCCGGGCGTGGCGTCCACCGCTGGCCATCCCTCGGCAGCCACAACAGGTGGAAGCGCGGCGCCCTCCCCTCGTAGCGCACGGCGTGCACGCCCCGGGACAATGACACCTCGGCCCGCGTCACGGGGACACCGTCGATGGACAGCGCCCCCTGGGCGAGCGCCTCGGCGGGCTCGACGAAGTAGCGGGCCTCGCGCACGGCGAGGAAGCGCTCCTCGAGCACCCCGGACGCGGGGACGTCGTACCGCTGGCCCCACACGTGGAGGTCCCCGTCGAGCGGCTGGTAGTACGTGGCGAGGAAGCGCTTGAGCGAGGGTGGCAGGCCCGACGTGCGCAGGTCGTCCACGCGCAACACGCACCCGCTGGCGATGAGCGCCTGGGGCACCTCGTGGGACAGCACGTCGGTGATGGTGCCGCGCAGATAGGCGTCCGTGTAGAAGTAGAAGTGCGCATGCGGGCGGCTCACGTAGCCCCCCGAGTTGTCGTAGACCACGTCCTCCGGCTCCGTCAGCGTCGCGATGCGCGCGAACACCTCGCGCTGGCGGCCGTTGCCCCCTCCCTCCAGGAGCCGCTCCTGCGTCCAGGCCTGCGCGCCGAGGAGCGCCACCAGCGCCACGGCGCAGGCGACGCGGGCCCAAGGCGCGCGCGGCGCGGCGAGCAGCACCACCGCGCCCCTCGCCATGAAGGGCGCGAGCACGCCGAGGAAGGGCAGCAGGCTGTAGGGGAACGGCGCGCGCTGGAGCGCGAACGAACCGAACGTGGCGGGCACCGCGAGGAGCAGGAGCAGGTCCGCGTCACTCCAACGGGCCGCGCCGGAGCGCCACCAGGCACGCAGCGACGCGGCGAACCCCAGCGCGCCCAGCGCGAGGAGCCACGACTGCTCGCCCACCACGGGCCCCAGGTACTCCCACGAGGAGAAGCCCGGGTAGCCCTGCTGATGCGCGGCGGCCCAGGTGAAGCACCATTGCCACCACGCGCGCCAGGACGCCGTCGCGGTGAGGTAGGCCGCCACGCTCGCGAGCCCCGCGCCCACGCCCGCGAGGAAGGCCACCGGACGCTCCACGAGCGCGGGCGCCCGCCCCCTCCGCGAGACGAGGTCGACCGCCAGCGCGAGGCCCACCAGTCCGCCGAAGAACAAGACCTTCTGCGAGGCCCACACAGCGCCGACGAAGAGCAGCCCCGACACGAAGCCACGCGCCTTCGTCGGGGGTCGCGCCGACGACACCGCGAGCGCACCGAGGAACAACGCGGCGGCCAGCGCGTCGGGCCGAATCTCCGTGGCGAAGCGCGTGAAGGGCGTCAGGGCGAGCAGGAGCAACGGCGCCAGCCACGACGCGAGCCGTCCCTCGCGACGGTTGAGCCGCGCCACCGCCACGCACGCCCCGGCCAGGGGCACGAGCATCGCCACGCGCAGGACGAGCACCGTGTCCGGCGCGTCCCCGAACAGCCAGAACAGCGGCGCGAGCGCCTGGTAGGCGAAGGGGAAGTGGACCTCGAAGAAGTCCCGATACGGCACCTGCCCCCGGGACACGAGCCACGCGGCATGGGCGTACTGGAACTCGTCGATGCTGAAGGCCTTGTTCCACGCCAGCCGCGCGGCCTGGAACGCGAACCCGAGGAGGGCCGCTCCAAGCCCCCAGCCCAGGACGCGGCCTCTCCATCCATCCGTCATCCGCGCCCTCATACCCCGAACCCCACCACCCCCGCGCACGCGTCCACACCTGGGTGGGGTCTGAATCACCCCTGAATCTGAATTTTAATAAAAGGAAATTCTTTCGATGCTATTGCGCATTTCCGCGTTTTCGACTATCTCTACTTTCACCCTGTGAACACCTGGGGAGCGGGCCGCCCCCTCATCTCGATGACTCCTCCAAGTCGGGGGCGGCCCGTTACACAGGTGTCCTGCGGGCCTCCGCGGCGGGTCCCTGCCCCGCGATGAGCCGCCTCGAGGTCCCACGCTCCTGGCGCCGCGTTTCGACCTCAGCGGTCCATCCGCTTGCGGGAACGCGCGCGGGCCGCTTCGAGCGCGGAGTCCACGCTCTTCTCCGCGGGTGGCGCTTCCGCGCCGGGCGTCTCGGCGGGCGCCCCGGTGGGAGCGGCTCCCGTGACTCCTGGCGGCGGCGTTCCGGTGCTCGTGGGGCGGACCGTCTCGCGAGAGGGGGTCGGCGCCGTCATGACCCCGGCGGTGGAGAGGCCCCCTGCCACCGCCGGCTTGCGCACCCGAGGCCCGGAGAGGAAGCGGCGCACGGCGACCTCCGCGAGGAGCACGGCCAGCGCCAGTCCCACCAGCCAGGGCGCCAGGGGCCGGGAGCCCTCGGACTCCGGTGCGTCCTCGAACAGGCCCGTCATCGACAGACGCTCGATGCCGCCGCCCACGCTCGCGAGCGCGCGCAGCAACACCTGCCCCTCCTTCGGTCCCCCGGGCTCGAACTCCGCCGCGTAGGGCAGCGTGACGGGAGGCGCCCTCAACGCGCGCGGCCCCACCCGCACCACGGGGTGCCAGGTCCCACTGCCCTCCAGCGGGACCTCCACCACCAGCCGGTCCTCGTCCTCCCAGCGCATCGGCTGCTCCGCGCGCGCGGGGCGCCCATCTCCTGGCAGCAACACCAGCGAGGGCAAGGCCCCCGGCAGCGGCTCGCCCGGAGGCAGGTCCAGCGTCACGCGCAGCAGATGGCCCCGGCGCTCCGAGCGCACCACCGCGTCTCCCAGCGGCGAGGACTCGGCCGCGGCCCAACGCACCATCGCCTCCAGCGTCGCGCGCAGCGCGCCCCACTCCCGCAGCTCCCCGGTGAACGGCCCATCCACCTCGGCGGTGAAGGCCACCGCGCGCCCGGCCCCGTGGGGCCACATCGCGAGCACCGGCGCCGCGTTCCCATCCAGCGTGCGCAGGGCCACGCTCGCGCGGGGCTTGAGGTACGTCAGGTTGTAGCCCCCCACCTGCGGCAGCCCCTCCGTCGGGAGTCGGCCGAGCAGCGGCAGGTCCGGCGCCGCCTCCAGCGACGCGGGCTCGTCCACGAACGTGGCGCGCGCCACCGCGAGCGCCTCCTGGCTGAAGATGCGCGGCAGGCTCAGCGCGTCCTCGGCGAAGTAGATGCGCCCTCCGCCCCGGCTCGCCACCTCGCGCAGCAGCGCCGCGTCCGCGTCCTTCTCGGACCCCAGCCCGATGACGGACACCGTCACGGACTGGCGCGACAGCTCCGCGAGCGTTCGCCGGTAGTCGTCCGGCTCCTCCGAATCCGCCGCGTCCGAGAAGAGGAGCACGTGGCGCGTGGCCTTCTCGCTGCGCAGGATCTGCTGCCGGCCCGTGCGCAGCGCCTCGCCCACGTAGATGCCGCCTCCGCCGCTGAACCCGCTCGCCACCTGCCCCAGCGGCAGCCCCGACTCCACGGGGCGCAGCGGGAAGATTTCGTGCGACTCCGTGTCCACCATGTGGACGGAGACCTCGTCCTTCTCGTTGAGCAGCGTGAGCGCGGCGACCACGCCTTCCGCCGCCAGCTCCATCTTCGTGCGCCCGTCCGGCACCGTGGCGCCCATGGAGCAGGAGCAGTCCATCAACACACTGATGGCCACCGCCGCGCGGCGCTGCTCCTCGCGCATCTCCAGGGACACCGGCAGCACCGGCTCCAGGGGCGAGCGGCGATAGCCCCCGTCGCCGAAGCTCTCGCGCCCCCCCGTCATCACCAGCCCGCCCCCCGCCTGCGCCACGTAGGACGCGAGCGCGTTGAGCCCCGCCTCCCCCAGCAGGTTCGCGTCCACGTTCTCCAGCACGACGGCGCCCACGCCATCCAGGTCATCCAACGAGACGCGGAAGGGCGCGCGGACCTCGAGCAGCATCCCCGACTCACCGAGCGTCTTCGCGAGCGTGCCCTGGGGCTGGTGCGTCAGGAGCAACACGCGCCGGGGCCCCTCGACGCGCAGCACCGCGAGCCCCTGGTCGTTCTCCCGGACGCCGTCGTCCGGCGCCTCCACCGTGAGCCGGTAGCGCACCAGGCCCTGCTCCTCGACGAGGTCGCGCAGCGGCAGCACGTTGGTGCCGGGCAGGAAGTCGAAGGGCCCGTTCACCAGGACGCGCCCGTTGCGCTCCAGCCGCACGGTGCCCGTCACGGCCTTCGACGCGCGCACGGTGGCCGAGAACTGGAAGGGCTCGCGCACGCTCACCGCGGAGGGCACGTCCAGCGACAGCACGGCCACGTCGAGCGCGGGCTCCGGACGGGCGAGCTGCCGCCAGTCCACCGCGATGCCGCGCGCCGCCAGCCGCCGCGCCGCGCCGCGAGCATCCGTGCCCGTGGCCTTGCCATCGGACAGGACGAGCACGCGCCCCACCCGCTCCTGGGGGATGAGCGCGTTGGCCGCGTCCAACGCCGAGGACAGGTCCGACGCCTCCACGTCGACGGGGCGCGAGAAGCCTCCGAAGCTCCCCGTGGCGGACAACGGCCGCTCCACCCGGGCCTCGCGTCCGAAGGCGACGACGCCCACCCGGTCTCCCGGGCGACGCTGGGACTCCACCAGCGAGATGAGCTCCTGCGCCACGCGGTCCAGGTCCAGCGGCATCGACGCGGAGCGGTCCACGACGACCACCACGTCACTGCCCGCGTCCGCCAGCCGCAGGGATGGGCCGGACAGCGCGCCCACGATGAGCACCAGCAACGCCGCGCGCAGCCACATGGGCGGCCCGGGCCGACGCCCGTACTTCCACAGGAAGAGGCCCAGCGGCAGCAGCAACACCCACGCCTGGGGGAGCGAGAAGGTCATCCCACCCTCCGCGTCACATAGAGGTCCGCCAGCACCGCGCACAGCAGCAGCACCAGGGGCCACCACGCGCGCTCGGAGGCATTCCCTCCAGCGGCCTCCACCACCGCCTCGCGCGCGGGGACGTCCATGCTCCCACGCCCGCGCAGGTCCGACTCTCGCGCGTCCAGCGGCAACACCACGGCCGTGTCCACCACGTCCCCCTCGCGCTCCAACACATAGCGACCCGGACCCGACGGAGGCGGCAGGCTCACCGTCCCCGCGCCGAACACGGGCCTGCGGCCCCCGGGCTCCACCAGCGTGTAGCGCGCCCCGGCCTCCGTCACCACCTCCAGGGGCTCGCCCAGCAGCAGCTGTCGACGCGCGAAGCCCTCGTGCGAGCGGCGCGCCTCGCGCACCACGTTGGCCAGCAGCACCGGCCACGCGGAGACGCGCTGCACGTTCGAGCGGGACAGGTCCACGTTGAGGTGCACGCGACCGTCCTCCTCCTCGGCCACGAGCACCGCCTCGCCCGCCGTGACGAGGGGCCGCCCCGGCGGGTTCTCTCCCGCCGTCCACCGCACGCCCGCCAACTGCACGTCGTCGAGGAGCGGATGTCCCTTCTCGGAGAAGAAGGGTCCCACGAAGGTCCGAGGCTTGCCCGTCGCGCCCACCGTCACGCGGGCGTCCGTGCCCCGAGGCCCGAACGACAACACCTCCCGCTCCACGTCGTCCGTCGCCGCGCCACGCGCCACCTCCGGAGACGCCTGGAGGAAGCGCTCCAGCGCGTCACGCTCCGACGCCGCGAGCCCCCGCGCCAGACGCACCTCCAATGGACGCGTCGCGCCCGCCGGCAACGTCACCCGTCCATCCTCGGGCAGGGCGTCGTCGGGCAGGGACACCTCCACGTCCCCCGCCTCCTGGAAGGTGAGGCGCACCGTCGCCGTGCCCTCGTCCGGGAGGGCCACGTGCTCCACGCGCTCGGTGCCCTGCTTCGCGCCGGTCCCCGGCAGGGCGCGAACCCGGAGGTCGACCGAGTCCGGCCCCTGGCCGAAGCGCGCCACCCAGAGCGTCACCGTCGTCGCGCGGCCCTCGTCCCGGCGCCGCGCCGACACCAGCGCCACGTTGTCCCGGGCCGTCCCCAGCGCCGTCCACCGCAGCGAAGGCGGGAGCACCAGCCCCTCGCGCGGCGCGGCGTCCGTGAGGAAGGCGATGGACCCGCCGCCGCCCGCCAGCTCCTGGGCCCAGAGCAGCGAGGGCATGGGGTCGTGGTCCGCGCCCCGCGCCTCGAAGGACTCCAGCGCGGCCAGCGCCGCGGACGGCTCGGCCTCCGGCCCCGCGAGGACGCGAGGCGACAGCCCCGTCGCGAGCACGGTGACCTGCGTGGCGCGCGCGTCCTCCACCCGCTTCGCCGCTTCGCGCCGCGCCCGCTCCAGCACCGTCACGCCCTCCGCGTCGCGAGCGGACATGGACAGGCCGCCGTCCACCACGAGCACCAGGTGGTGCCTGCGCGCCGGCTCCCCCATCCGCACGTCCGCCAGGAACAGCGCCGCCGCCACCACCGCCAGCACCTCCAACAGCAGCGACGCCTCCCGCGTGAAGCGCTCCCACCGGGGCCCCGCCTCCGCGCGCGGCCGTGGCGTGCGCCACAGGAAAAGCGCGCTCACCACCACGGGCTTCTGTCGTCGCCGCAGGAAGTAGGCCGCCACCAGCGGCACCAGCGCGCCCAGGGCCAGCAGGCCCCACGGGAAGCCGAAGCTCACGCGCCACCTCCCGTGACGAAGAGGGGGCGCAATGGCCCGGCCACCAGGGCCTCCAGCGGCGACTCCGCGGACGTGGTGAGCAACGTCCCCCGCGCCCGGAGCGCCGCGCCCCGCAGGCTCCGCTGGTGCTCGGCGAAGCGCCGTGCGTACGCGGCGAGCACGTCGTCCGTCAGCAGCTCCTCCAGCGCCGCGCCACTCTCCGAGTCCACCAGCCGCGCGCCCTCTCCCCCCGAGGGGGACAGGTCCTCCGCGTCCAACACCTGCACCAGGAAGAGCCCGGCCGCGCCCCGGGACAGCCGGGCGCACAAGGCGGACAGGTCCGCCTCGAAGAGGAAGTCGCTCACCACCACCCGCAGGCCACACGGACGCGGAGGCGCCAGCCGTCCCAGCGCGGCGGCGAGGTCGTCACGCCCCTCGAACTCCAACGCGCGCAGCGCGGCCCGGCACGAAGGGCCCTGGACCTGCTCACCGCGCACGCCAGCGACTCGCAGCGTGGGGCTCAACCCCTGGCGCGCCGCCACCTCGCAGACGAGCAACGCGACCTCCCGCGCGCGCGCGCCCTTGCGCTCCGACAACGCCATGGAGCGCGAGCCGTCCACCACCACCTCCACGCGAGGCGACACCTCGTCCTGGCGCACGCGGAGGATGAGCTCGTCGGTGCGCGCCACCGCGTTCCAGTCGAGCTGCCGCAGGTCGTCGCCCGGCTGATACGCGCGGAAGTCCTGCAGTTCCATGGAGCTGCCCGTGGAGGCCGCGCGCACCTCGCCCACGCGCCCCCGGTGCGGCACGCGCGGAAGCGCCAGCGCCAGTCCTAGCGCCAGCCGGCCCACCGCGACTTCGTCCAGACGGCCAGTCACGGCTTGTGGGCCCGCCTCTCGCGATCCACGAGCACCCGGTCCGCGGCGAAGGCCGCCAGCAACGCCAGGCACACCACGAAGGCGAGCAGGCCCCACGTCATCTTCGTGTCGACCACACTGGCGGAATAGTACTCGCTGCTGCCGAAGTTCACCGTGCCCACCAGGGGATTGAGCAGGTTGACGAGTCCGTCGTCCCCATCCAGCCGCAGCATCAGCGCGAAGAGCGGCGGGAGCGCCGAGCCCAGGATGACCGACAGGACGAACAGCACCCGCACTGCCGCGGGAGACGCCGCCCAGGTCGAGTGGGACATCCGCCCCAGCAGCAGCGCCACCGAGAGGTAGAGGATGGCGTAGGCCGGCAGCGCCACCGTCGCCATCCGCATGGCCGGCCTGTCGGAGTAGGCGTCCGTCGAGAACAGCTCCAGCGCGAACCACGCCCCGGCCCACAGCGCCAGCAGCAGCACCGTCAGCCGGAAGCCCCGCACCGCGCCCGGGCGGAGCAGGGTCCACCACCGCGTCGCCGCGCGCAGCGGACGCGCCTGACCGTCGGCGTCCGTCGCGACGAACAGCCCCACGAACGTCAACTGCAGCGTGCCCACGATGGCGAAGGCCTCCGCGGCCTTGTGGTTGTAGCCGGAGGCCCACCAGACCCCCATGCCCAGGACGAGCCCGAGCAGCCACTGCGCCACCCACGCGATGCGCGGGCCCCGCGAGTAGTTCTCCGTGGGGAGCGACAGCCGCGCCGCGGCGGTCTCGAACAACAGCCACCCATTGGTGAGCATGAGTCCCAGCCCGATGCTCACCGCATAGGCGAAGTCCGTGTCGCGCAGGCCCCGGTCCCCCTCGGACCCCAGGGCCACCGCGATGCCGATGCCATACCCGAGCCCGAGCATGAGCACGCCCAACAACACGAAATGGACGAGGGCGCGCCCCATCCTCCCGTCCGCCAGCGTCGCCGAACACACCGCCACCAGCGTGAGGAAGACGAGCCACGTACCTCCCAGCCCCAGCATGACGAGGACGAGCGGCAGGGAGATGCCGTTGAGGTAGTAGCTGAACAGGAGGAAGGGCCCCACCGCCGACGCATACAGGGCCGCCTGCACGAGGAAGGACGTCACCTTCCCCCGGATGATGCGCCGTGCCCCCAGGCCGGTGAGCACCAGCAGCACCCACGTCTCGTCCTCTCGCTCGCGCGCCAGGGAACGATAGGCGCTGTAGGGGATGACGAAGAAGTGCACCACCCCCAGGCAGCAGAAGAAGGCGAGGAAGTAGTCCCTCCCCGCGCGGGAGAAGTCGACCGCGTCCCGGCTATGGACATACGCGACGAACGCCAGCAGCGTGCACGCCATCAACATCAGGCCGAAGCACACCCAGAACACCCGCGTGCGCAGGCCCTGACGAATCTCCTTCACGACCAGCGGGTTGAGCCGGTCCGACCACTTCTCCCACCGCGACTCCGCCGCCCCCCTCGTCACGGGAGGTGCCACGGAGGGCGCCACGTCGGCGGTCTCCACGGGCGCGCTCATGCCAGCCTCCCTCGCGTCACCGTCATGAACGCGTCCTCCAGGTTGTGCTCCCGCATGCCGAAGGAGCAGACCCCCAAGCCCGCGGATACCATCGCCGCCAGCAGCACCGCCGCCGCCGCGTCCCGCTCCCTCGGCCCCGAGCCGGGCTCCAGTTCCAGGCGTACCCGCAGGGACTCTCCCTCACGGGAGACGCGCCCCACGCGAGGCTGCTCCAGCAGCAACCGCTCCGCGCGAGCCCACGCCGCCTCGCCCTCGTCGCCCACCGACAGCCGCACCATCAGCTCCAGCGCCGCGACGCCCGCGCTCTGGCGGAGGATGTCCTCCACCCGCCCCGTCGCCAGCAGGCGCCCCTGCTCGATGATGGCGCACGTGTCGCAGATCTCCGCCAGCTCCGTGAGGATGTGGCTGGAGATGATGACCGCCTTGCCCTGGGCCGCGAGCGCGCGCAGAAGCTCGCGCAGCTCGATGCGGGCGCGCGGGTCCAGGCCGTCCGCCGGCTCGTCCAGCAGGAGCAGCTTGGGGTCGTGCAGCAACGTGCGCCCCAACGCGACCCGCTGCCGCATGCCCTTGGAGAGGGACGTCGCGAGCCGGTCCGCCAGGGGGCCCAGCCCGGTGAAGTCCATCACGGACGCCACCCGCTGCCTGCGCAGCGCGCCCGTCAGTCCATAAGCCCGCGCGAAGAAGTCGAGGAACTCCTCGACCGTGACGTCGTCGTAGGTGCCGTAGCGGTCCGGCATGTAGCCGATGAGCGGCCGGGCCTTGTCGGGCGCGTCCACCAGCGAGTGGCCGTCCAGCAGCACGCGCCCCGCGGTGGGCACGTCGAGCGTGGCGAGGATGCGCAGCGTGGTGCTCTTGCCCGCGCCATTGGGCCCGATGAAGCCCAGGATGTTGCCGGCCTCCAGTTGGAGCGACACGCGGTCCACCGCGCGCAACGCGCCGAAGTCGCGCGTCAACCCCTTCACTTCCAGGAGGCTCATGGCTTGTCCTCCCGCACCGTCCCACGCACCAGATGGACTCCCGCCTCCAACGTCATCTCGATGGCCGAGGTCGGCAGCGGCCCGGGCCCACGCAGCACCGCGACGAACCCTCCTTCGGGGAGGTTCGACCGGAACGAGTGCTTGTCGTGCGACAGCCGGACGAACAGCCCGGAAGACAGGTGTTGATCCACCAGCCCGTCCACGGCGTCCCCGTCCTCCTCCTCCTCCACGGGCTCCCCCAACACGCCCTCCTCGCCATCCGCGAGCGAGGGCAGCTTGCGCAGCGCGCCCTCCCATCGCACGAGTCCTCCCTCCAGGGGCGCGCCCAGCGCGTTCTGGACGCGGCCGTCCGCGCGCACCACGAGGCGGACTCGCGTCGGCTGCACGGTGACCTCGCCCCACTCGCGATAGGTGCGCGCCGGCAGGAAGCCCGCGCCGAGCTCGAGTCCGTTCGTCCAGTCGAGGTCCGCGGTCTCGCTGGCCACCTGGGCGGGCGAAACCAGGACGGTGGTCCCGGGCAGGCGCACCGAATCGAGCGAGAGGTTCGCGTACCAGGCCCCCACCCCCAACGTCACCGCGCGAGCGCGCGCATCGTCCAACCACGTCATGCTGTAGCGCGCCGTATAGGTGGCGAAGCCGTCCCTCACCACCGACCAGGCGACGAGCAGGAGGCAGGTGAGCAACGACACGGACGGGATGGCGACCAGGACAGCGACGGGGCCACGGCGCCGCGCCAGCATCCACGCGCCCGGCCCCACCGCGGCCACGAACGCCAGCATGAACACGAACAGCCCCCCCATGGACGCACGCGCCCGACCGAGCAGGGGGGCGCCGCCCTCGAGGACCGATATGCGGCCCCTGCGCTCCGACTGGGACAGGCTCATGGGGCTCACCACGCCCTCCGCCGTTTCGGGCTCTCCCTTCAGCAGGTCGAGGATCATCGCCAGGCACGAGACCGCGGGCTCTCGAGCGTCACACCACCAGACCTGTCCGAAGGCATAGGTCGCCGGCGGCCGGGGCAGTCCCTCCGACAGGAGCGGGAGGTGCTCGCGCAGCCCCCGCTCGTCGTACCGCGTGAAGACCAGCCGCCCACCCGCGAGCAGATAGGACTCCAGGGTGGCCCAGAGGTCCGAGGGGAGCTCCAAAGGCGACATCGTGACGACGACCGCGTCGAACCCCACGTAGGACGCCAGCTCACGAGGCGCATCCCCCGCCTCGAGGAAGCGCGCGGCGAAGTGTGGCTCGTCCTGCTCGCCCGCCTCCACGAGACCGGTCGCCTTCACGAAGGGCTCGGACGTGCCCAGCACCAGCAGCGCGCTGTCACGCGAGTCATCGGCGTACACGTGCCGACGGATGGGCGGCAGGTCCGGCGACGTGACGGTGAGATCCCCCGTGCTCAACGACTCCGGCACCGGGAGCCAGACGACGACACGCTGGCGTGGCCCCACCTCCACGGAACGGGAGATGGTGCGCGGTGGGTCGGAGACGGGCGAGCGATAGCTCACCCGCGCCGGAAGTGGCACGGACCCCGTGTTGTTCAGCACCACCTGGAACGAGGTGTACCCGATGGGCGGGCGAAGCGCCGTCAGGGAGAAGGTGGCGCGCAGCGAGCCCTCGGTCTCCGTCTCCGCGGAGGCGCTGGAGACGCGGTAGCCCCGCATCACCTTCGCGCCGGAGGCGTCCGTGGTCGACACGGGAGCCACCGCGGCCTCCACCGTGGCGGCGTCCGCCTCCGCCATGTCCGCGGCCTGCGTCGCGACCGGGGGCGGGGCGGCGGTCTGGACCTTCCGCGGAGGAGGGGCCGTGCGCGCGGGAGGAGTCGCGTGAGCAACGGCCCCGAGGAGCAGGAGCCCCAGCGCGACGAGGGTCGCTCTATGCACGAGGCACCTCGGGCACCGCCGCGAGCAGGGCGGTCACCACGTCCGTCGCGGACACCTTCTCCAACGAGGCCTCGTACGCGAGCACCAGGCGATGGTTGAGCACCGCGGGCGCGGCGGCCACGATGTCGTCGAAGCCCACGTTGGGGCGGGCGTTGAGCAGCGCGCGGGCGCGTCCCGCCGCCGCGAGCGCGAGCGCGGCACGGGGGCTCGCGCCGTAGCGGACGAAGCGGCGCACGGCGTCCGGCGCGGAGGGCTGGCGCGGGTCGCTCGCCTCCACCAGCCGTCCGATGAAGTCCGCCACCGGCCCGGGCAGGTGCACGCGGTCGGCGGCGGAGAACAAGGTCGAAAGGCCGCTGGCGTCCAGCACCGGGGTCAGCTCCGGCGGAGCGCCGCGCACGCGCGTGGTGAGCAGCGTGCGCAGCGTCTTCGCGCCCACGGGGGGCACCTGGACGCGGAACAGGAAGCGGTCGAGCTGGGCCTCCGGCAGCGGATAGGTGCCCTCCAGCTCGATGGGGTTCTGCGTCGCGAGCACGAAGAACGGGTCCGGCAGGGGACGCGTCTGGCCCAGCACCGTCACGCACCGCTCCTGCATGGCCTCCAGCAACGCGGCCTGCGTCTTGGGACTGGAGCGGTTGATTTCGTCCGCCAGCACCAGGCTCGCGAACAGCGGACCCTCGCGGAAGACGAACTCGCGCCGCGACTCGCCCTCCAGGACGTAGGTACCGGTGATGTCGCCCGGCAGCAGGTCCGGTGTGAACTGGATGCGCCGGAAGGGCAGCGACAGGAGCCGCGCGAGCGACTTGCACAGCTCCGTCTTGCCCAGGCCCGGAAGGCCCTCCAGCAACACGTGCCCTCGCGCGAGCACCGCCACGACGACCTGCTCGACGACGCCAGCCTGGTCGAGCAGCACCGTGTTCAAGCCATCCTTGAGACGGGCCGCTGTTTCCGCCGCCCCCTGTGCCTCGGCGGGACTGAGAAGCTCCGCTGCCACGTGTGTTCTCCCCTTCCGACTCCGGACCACCAAGATACCGCTTCACCAGGTCGCGACCGCTCGGCGGCCGCTGCCGCTCGCCGGGTTACCGCCCCCCAAAGTACCGCTTCACCAGGTCGCGATTGCGCGGCAGCAGCGGCTGCGCGCCGGGCCCCGCCGTCGCCTCGCCACGGGCCGACGTACCACGCGCGCCCCTGTCACCGGCGGGCCCCGTGCCACGACGAGGCTCCGCGGCCTCGAGCCCCCACAACTCGCCCGCCTCGCCGCCGTGCCCCTCCGGCAAGGGCTCGAACGCGAGCCGATCCGGGTCCATCTCCGCCTCGCCGCCGTAGACGAGCGACTCGTGCCCGCCCTCGCGCCCCGGCGCTCCCGCCCCCTCGCGGACACCCCGGCTCGCGTGTTGCCCGGACGCGCGGTTTCCTCCCTGTCCCCGCGAATCCCCCTGCCCCTGCTCCTGCCCTTGTCCCGGCCCACGGCGCTGCCGCGATGCCTCGCCCGACCGAGCCTGTCGTTCTCCCGATGGGGACGGCTGATTCTCCCGCTCCGCGAAGCGCTGCGAGAGGGCTTGCTGTCGTCGCTCCAACGAGCGGCGCAGGTCGGAGACCTGGTCCACGCTGCCCGACGCCTGGGCGCGAGCCCGACGCCGCGCGCGCGCGTCCCCCTGCTGTCCGCCGTCGCCTCCGCCCCGCTCGTTGGACGCCTGCCCCTGCTCGTCCGAGCCTTCACCCTGCTGCGCCGCGCCGTCGGACGACGGCCCCTGTCGTTCACGGACCTCCGCGCCCTCGCCCTGTCCCGACGGGTCGTTGGACGCCTGCGCCTCCCCGCCGCGTTCCCCCGCCCCCAGCGCCATCAGCGCGTTCTCCAGCGCCTCACGCTCGCGGGCCGCGGCCTCCGCGCCGCCGGCCGCGCCCAGGGACTCCTCCAGCTCCCGCGCGGCCTCCGAGGCCCGGGCCAGGTTCGCGGCGGCCTCCGCGGCGCGCTCGGCGAGCCGGCGCTCCAGCGAATCGGCGGCCTCCCAGTCGGTGGCGTCGAAGCGGCCCGCGGCCACCTCCTCGGACAGGCGCCGCAGCTCGTCCTCGAGCGCCTGGCCCAGCGGCGCCTCGCGCGCGAGCGCCTCCGCCCGCGCCTGGACCGAGTCCACCTTGGCCGCGGCGGCGGCGTGCGTCTTCCGGGCGCCCTTCACGGGGGGCAGTGGCAACACGAGCCCCACGAGCAGGAACGCGAGCGCGCCGACGAGGGCGCCCACGGGGCGGCGCCACTCCACGCGCGGTGGCTTCACCGTGCTGGCGAGCTGGTTGACGGTCAGCTCCCACTCGCCCACCGGGCGCTCCAGCCGCGTGAGCAGCAGCCCGCCCGCGTTGGCCGAGCGGTCCGCCAGCACGGCGGCGTGCTCCAGCGACACGCCCACGGCCCGGGCCCGCAAGCCCCACACGGCCAGCCCCGCGAGCACCAGGGGCGCCATCGCCCACGCGGCGGCGTCCCGCAACAGCAGACGGGCCAGCACACACGCGGTGGCGGTGCCCCAGGCCGGGGCGATGCCCGCTCGCGCCCAGGCCACGGCGTTGAGGCGCCGCTGGACGCGTCGTACCGGAGCGAGCACCAGGGCCTGGAGGCGGCGTTCTTCGCTGGCAGCCATGTGGAAGGACCAGTGTCGGACACTCGGACCGCCCCCACAAGCCGCGCGCGTCGGGCCGTCGCCCGCCCGGTGTGGGCGGTGGCTTGTCCACCATGAACGGTCTCCCACCCCACCGCGCGCGCGGGCCACCGCTTCACTGCCATGAACTGAACGCGCGGGCGCGGGGTCGGAGTTGCCCTGGCGTCTCCGCCATCGGAAGGTCGCGCATCGCGGCCACGCGAGCCATCCCCGGGGGGATTCCCATGTCGACGACAGACGACCGACCGAACAGGCTTCACCGCTCGCGCAAGGACTTCAGCGAGTCGGTCTGCAAGTCCCGCGGCAACCAGGTCGTCCAGCGCACCGCGCGCTCACGCGCCGCGCCGGAGCTCTTCGGCCCGGCGGAGCAGCTCCAGGCCTCGGGGTTCATCCCGGCCGCCGCCCTGGAGCCCTTCCCGGAGCCCTCTTGGCGCGCCGGCATGGGCGCCATCCCCTATGACGGGGGCACCACGTTCCGCGTCTGGGCCCCCCACGCGCAGCGCGTCCAGGTGGTGGGCGACTTCAGCCACTGGCACGCGGTGGAGCTGGCGCGAGAGCCGTCCGGCAACTTCTCCCGCGACATCCCGGGCGCCGGCAATGGCCAGCAGTACCAGTTCATCATCCAGGGACGCTATGGCGACTGGCGCTGGCGCAACGACCCGCGCGCCGCGGACGTCACGCACTCCACCGGCAACAGCGTCATCCTCGACCACCGCGACTTCATCTGGCGCTACGACCACGACTTCCGGATGCCGCCCCGCGACGAGCTCGTCATCTACGAGCTGCACGTGGGCACCTTCCACGACTCGCCGGGCTGGGGCCCCGGCCACTGGCTGAGCACCATCGACAAGCTCGACTACCTGAAGGACCTGGGCGTCAACGCCGTGGAGCTGATGCCCTCCGCCGAGTTCGCCGGGGACTTCTCCTGGGGCTACAACCCCACCTTCCCCTTCGCGCCGGAGAGCTCCTACGGCACGCCCAACGACCTGAAGCGCTTCGTGGACGAGGCGCACCGGCGCGGCATCGGCGTCATCATGGACGTGGTCTACAACCACCTGGGGCCCAGCGACCTGCCGCACTGGGACTTCGACGGAGAGACGTTCGGCCGGGGCGGCGTCTACTTCTACACGGACTGGCGCGCGAGCACGCCCTGGGGCGACACGCGCCCGGACTACGGCCGCCACGAGGTGCGCGACTACCTGCGCGACAACGCCCTGATGTGGCTGCGCGACTACCACATGGACGGGCTGCGCGTGGACGCGACGAAGGAGATTCGCACCGCCAGCGGCGTGGACAACCCGTCCGGCTGGGAGCTGCTGCGCTCCATCTGCGAGGCGGTGAAGCGCGAGTTCCCCTGGAAGCTGCTCATCGCCGAGGACATGGCGGCCGACCCCGCCCTCACCCACCCGTCGGGCGCCGGCTTCGACGCGCAGTGGGACGCGGCCTTCGTCCACCCGGTGCGCGCCGCCCTCATCGCCCCGTTCGACGAGTGGCGCGACCTGAACGCCGTCCGCGACGCGCTCTCGTTCCGCTACAACGGCCAGGCCACGCAGCGCGTCGTCTTCACGGAGAGCCACGACGAGGTGGCCAATGGCCGCAGCCGCCTGCCCACGGAGGTGTCGCCCTACAACCCGGGCGACCTGCTGGCGAAGAAGAAGGCCCTGCTGGGCGCGGTGCTGACGCTGACGGCCCCCGGCATCCCCATGCTCTTCATGGGACAGGAGTTCCTGGAGGACGGCCACTTCGACGACGGCGACCCGCTCGACTGGTCCAAGGCGGGGTGGTTCTCCGGCATCCTCCAGGCGCACCGCGACCTCATCCGCCTGCGGCGCAACTGGCACGACACCACCGCGGGCCTGCGCGGCGAACACGTCCACGTCTTCCACCTCAACCACCAGGACAAGGTGCTCGCCTTCCACCGCTGGCAACACGGCGGCCCGGGTGACGACGTGGTCGTGGTGGTCAACCTGGGCCACCGGGGCTTCACGGACTACGGCCTGGGGCTGCCCTCGGACGGCCCCTGGCGCGTGCGCTTCAACGGCGACTGGCGCGGCTACTCGCCCGACTTCGGGGACACCTGCGTCCAGGACGTCTGGGGGAGCTGGGGCGGCCAGGACGGCATGCCCGCCCGGGGCGCGCTCTCGCTCGGGGCCTACAGCGCGGTCATCCTCTCCAAGGACCGCTGAGCGGACGCGTCCAAACCCGTGCGAGCCCGGCCCTGGCTGATTAGGCTCCGGGCCCCATGCACTTCCGCCACCTCGGTCGCAGCGGTCTGGTCGTCAGCGAGATCTCCTTCGGCAACTGGCTCACCCACGGCTCCCAGGTGGAGGAGGAGGCCGCGCTCGCGTGCGTGAAGGCCGCGCTGGACGTGGGCATCACCACCTTCGACACCGCGGACGTGTACGCGGGCACCAAGGCGGAGGCCGTGCTGGGCCGCGCGCTCAAGGGGCAGCGCCGCGCGGGCTACGAGCTGTTCACCAAGGTGTTCTGGCCCACCGGCCCCGGCCGCAACGACTGGGGCCTGTCGCGCAAGCACGTCATGGAGTCCATCGACGGCTCGCTCGCGCGCCTGCAGACGGACTACGTGGACCTGTACCAGGCGCACCGCTTCGACACCGCGACGCCGCTGGAGGAGACGATGCTGGCCTTCGCGGACATCGTCCGTCAGGGCAAGGCGCTCTACATCGGCGTCTCCGAGTGGACCGCGGAGCAGATCCGCCAGGGCGCCGCGCTGGCGCGCGAGCTGCGCGTGCCGTTCATCTCCAGCCAGCCGCAGTACTCCATGCTCTGGCGCGTCCCGGAGGCGCAGGTCATCCCCGCCTCCGTCGAGGAGGGCCTGGGGCAGATCGTCTGGTCGCCCATGGCCATGGGCGTGCTCACCGGGAAGTACCTCCCGGGGCAGCCGCCCCCCGCCGGCAGCCGCGCCACCGACCCCAACGGCTCGCGCTTCATCGCCCGGTTCATGAAGGAGGACGTCCTCGCCCGCGTGCAGCGGCTCAAGCCGCTCGCCCAGGAGGCCGGCCTCACCATGGCCCAGCTCGCCGTCGCGTGGGTCCTCCAGAACCAGGCCGTCTCCTCCGCCATCATCGGCGCCTCCCGCCCGGAGCAGGTCCACGACACCGTGAAGGCCGCGGGCGTGAAGCTCTCGCCGGACCTGCTGCGCCGCATCGACGACGTGCTCGGCCCCATCGTCGAGCGCGACCCCGCCCTCACCGAGACCCCCGACCGGCGCCGGTGAACCCGGGCGCCCCGTGCGGGCGAGCCCCGGGGCCCGAAGGGAGACTGACGGGCCGGAACGCTTCGTGTTTCCGCCCGGCGCCCGAGGGCTCGGGGAGCCGACAAACCGGCCGTTCCATTTGACTTTCAGAGCGGACGGAACAAGAGATGGGCGCGCGAGTTGGCCACCGGGTTACGCAACCCGTCACCTACTTCCACCCAGGCTTCCCTTCATGACGCTCTCCCTTCTCCTGGCCCAGGCAGGGCAACCCGAGCTCGGATGGCTGAGCAGCAAGTTGCTCGGCGTGACGCTCACCTCCGCCGAGTGGGTGCTCTGGATTCTGGTCGTCCTCTCGGTGCTCTCCATCGCCATCATGCTGGAGCGCGCGGTGTACTTCGCCCGCCACCGGCTGCCGGACTCGGAGGCCCTGGCGGTGCGGCTGGCGCGGGGTGACTTCGAGGCGGGCCGCAAGGCGGTGGAGGGCCGCACGGGCATGGAGGCCGCGGTCATCCGCGAGGCGCTCGCCTCCTCCGCGCAGGGCGCGGACACCGTGGAGCAGGTGATTGCCTCCACCATGGCGCGCGAGCGCCCCCAGTACGAGCGCTTCCTGTCGTTCCTGGGCACGCTGGGCAACAACGCGCCGTTCATCGGCCTGTTCGGCACGGTGCTCGGCATCATCAAGGCCTTCCACGACCTGGGCGCCGCCAACGTGAAGGGCGCGGCCATCCAGCAGACCGTCATGGCCGGCATCTCCGAGGCGCTCGTCGCCACGGCCGTGGGTCTCGCGGTGGCCATCCCCGCCGTGGTGGCGTTCAACATCTTCAACCGCCAGCTCAAGACGCTCACCAGCCGCGCCAACGCGCTGGGGTACGCGCTGGTGGGCAGCATGCGCGCCGAGGGCCGGACGTCCGAGTCCGCGCCGCGCGCCGCGGAGGGCCGCTAGCCCATGGCCGGAGGCGCCCAGCAGGACAACGAAGAGGAAATCACCGGCATCAACGTCACGCCGCTGGTGGACATCGTGCTGGTGCTGCTCATCATCTTCATGGTGACGGCCAACTTCATCGTCCGAGAGACGGTGGAGGTGGACCTGCCTCGCGCGGCCAACGGCGGCGAGACGGTGCAGGGCCTGGTCAACGTGGTGCTCGACAAGCAGGGCAAGCTCTACTTCGACGGCGCCGAGGTCAGCGAGATGGACCTGTCGCGCAAGGTGGCGGAGGCGGTGGCCAAGGACAAGGACACCCGCGCCATCATCAGCGCCGACCAGACCATCGCGTATGGCCAGGTGATGCGGCTCATCGACACGGTGAAGGGCCAGGGCATCGCGAAGTTCGCGCTCAACATCGAGAAGGACGCGGCCCCGGCGGCCGTGCCCTCCACGCCCTAGCGGGACGCGAGGCATCCGGGCATGAGCCAGGCGGTCGTCGATGACAGGGCCCTGCTCCCGCGCCGCGAGCGCACGCTCGGGGTGGTGGGCCTCTTCCTGCTCGCGTCGCTCGCGCTGCATGGCGTGGGCTTCTGGTACCTGAGCCACGTCGCCGAGCGGCCGCGCCCCGTCGCCCAGCGCCCGGTGGAGCTGGTCATGGTGGAGGTCCAGAAGCCGCCCCCGCCCCCGCCTCCCGAGGAGAAGAAGGAGGAGCCCAAGCCGCCCCCGCCCAAGCCCAAGCCAGTGAAGCCCCCGCCGGTGAAGGTGGCCGAGGCCCCCAAGCCCCAGCCGCCTCCGCCCGAGCAGGCCCCGCCGCCCCCCAACGAGCCGCCGCCCACGCCCCAGGCCAAGCCGCCGCCGCTCGTGGTGGGCATGACGATGTCGTCCACCACCAGCGCCGGCAGCTTCGCCGCGCCCGTGGGCAACACGTCCTACGGCAAGGTGGACGGCACCGCGAAGGACCCCAAGGACGTGAAGGCGTACTCCGCGCCGAAGTACACGCCCATCTACCAGGTCGACTCCGAACCCTCCGTCGCCTCCGAGGTGAAGATTCCCTACCCGGAGGAGGCCCGGCGCGCCGGCATCGAGGGCACCGTGACGATGTCCATCACCATCGACCACGAGGGCCGCGTCGTCGCCGTGAAGGTGCTCTCGGGCCCCGGCTACGGCCTCAACGAGGCGGCGCGCGACGCCATCAAGCGCTTCCGCTTCAAGCCCGCCATCAAGGGCGGCGAACCCGTCTCCACGGAGATGAAGTACTCGTACACCTTCCTGCTGGATTGAGCGCCGCGCCCGCCGGGCTCACTGCGACTTGAGCGCCCGGCGCATGATGTCGCGCAGCGCGCACAGGTCCGGCTCCGTCAGCGACGCGATGGACTCCGGCGGCTCCGCCAGCCGCTCCAACAGCCGCTCCCGCAGCGCCACGCCCGCCTCCGTCAGCACGAGCATCTTCACGCGCCGGTCCTGCTCGCTGCCGCGCCGCTCCACCAGCCCGCGCGCCTCCATCCGGTCCACCAGCCCCGTCACGTTCGACGCGTCGCACGACAGGTAGTTGGCCAGCGTGCTCATCGCCAGCGGGCCCTCCCCCAGCTGCCGCACCACGTGCGCCTGCACCGGGGACAGCTCGAACTCCGCCGCCAGCGCCGGGAAGTTGCGCATGTGCGCATGCATCAGCTCGAACAGCAGCGTCCATGCCTGTTTGGACAGGGGCTCCGCCTGCTCGCCCTCCGTCCCGGAAGGCTGGGGCTTGCCACGACGCTCCACGTCTTCGCTGCTCGAGCTCATACCCCCATGGTAATTCGCCCTGACCACCTAAACAATTGACTTCATCAACTATTGATGGCTACTACATTCCGGAGCTTCCAAAATGGAACGCCATGGCCTATGTGGGGCCCGACCGAACGACAGGAGCTTCGGAAAAAGCCATGCGGCGGTGGATGCCCTTCATAAGAGCCGAGCCCACGGATGGCGCAGGAATCCTGTCGTTCTTGACGCACCCTGACCCCAAGTCAGGTCGCGCGCACGCGAGTCACAACCCGTAGCACGTCCATCATGGACACAAAGGGCTCGCGCCGGCGCGAGCCCCGAGGAGGCAGAGGCGGTTATGAGCTCACTTCTGGCGTTGACCCTGGCGGCCACCCTGGCCGCGGCATCGCCCCCGGTGCTGACACTCGAGGACGCCCTGGTTCGAGCCCGTAAGGAGAACCTGGACCTGAAGGCGGCGCAGGCGCGACTGGCGCAGGCAGACACCGCGTCCCGCAAGGCGTGGAGCGGCTACCTGCCCAACATCACCGTCAGCGGCGCCATCATCCGCAACTCCGACGCGGCCATCATCCCCGCCGGCACGCTGGCCCCGGTGGACGTGGTCATCCAGCCGCTGGTGCAGCGGCAGCTCCAGGTCGAAGCGCGCCAGGCCATCATCGCCCCGCAGCTGTGGGCCAGCATCCAGGCCGCGTACCAGAGCGAGAAGGTCGCCGCGTACAACGTGGAGCAGGCGCGGCGCGAAATCCTCTTCGGCGTGGCGCAGGCGTACTACGGCGCGGCGGCGCAGGCCCAGGCGGTGGTGGTGCAGGAGCGGCTGGTGGAGCTCAACTCCGCCCGCGCCAAGGACACCAAGGTGCGCTTCGACGCGGGGACGGTGACGCGCGTGGCGCTCCTGCGCGCCGAGCAGGACCTGTCGCGCGCCGAGCAGGACCTCATCCGCGCGAAGAACGCGCTGGCGTCCGCGAAGCTGGTGCTGGCCACGCTGCTGGCGCTGGACAACGCGGAGTTCGAGATCACCAACCCGCCCGAGCCGCAGGTGCCGGTGAAGACGGAGGCGGACGTGCTGGTGCAGCGCGCGCTGGAGAACCGCGCGGACGTGGCGGCCTCCCGCGAGGCGGTGGAGCTGGCGAAGACGAACAAGCGCGGCGTGTGGTTCAGCTACCTGCCCACGCTGGGCGTGACGGGCACCTACCGCGCGGCCAACGCCGCGGGCTTCACGGGCCAGTCGGACCTGTGGCTCGTCACCTTCGGCGCCAGCTGGACGCTGTGGGACGGCGGCCTGCGCGAGGCCAACCTCTCCGAGGCGTCCGCGCGCATCGTCGAGGCCCAGGCCACCGCGCGCAAGTCGGAGCTGACGACGCGCGAGGAAGTGAAGCGCTCGCAGCTGGACCTGGAGAGCGCCCTGGCCAACCGCCTCAAGGCGGAGCAGACGGTGGAGCTGGCGCGTGAGTCGAACCGGCTCACGGACGTCTCCTTCAAGGCGGGCGTGGCCACCTACCTCGAGGTCGCCGACGCGAACACCGCGCTGACCAACGCCGAAATCGGCCTGGTGAGCGAGCGGCTCCAGGCGAGCATCGCCGCCCTGCGCCTGCTGCGCTCGGTGGGCGCCTTCGAGGCGCGTCCGCTGGACTCGGACCTGAAGGACCCGAACGTGACGCCGCCCACCATCCAGCCGCTGCCGGCCGCGACGGAGGGCGCGCAGCAGCCGGCGGCTCCCGCGCAGGAGCAGGCTCCGGAGCAGCAGCCCGCTCCCCAGCAGTAGCTCGCGGACCACGGGCCGTGCCCGGCGCCCTTCCTCCAGGCGTCGGGCCGGCCGCCCCTCGGCGCGCGTGTCCCCGGCGCTTGTGGACGCCGGTCACCAGCCCCACCCTCGGATGGAAGGACCGCTGAACCCCTTTCCGAGGAGGACGACATGGCCGGAGGACAGTGGGGCAACTGCAAGGGCTGTCGCTACTTCAACAGCACCAACGCCAACCCCGGCGACAACGAGACGCAGCGCTGCAACCAGGCGGACCTGCGCGAGTTCGACCTGAAGGTGTCGGGCGCCAGCGGCTGCAACGCCTACGAGGCCCGGACGGGCGCGGGCGCCGCGCAGTACCAGGAGCCGAGCCAGCCCGCGCACTGAGGACCTGGAACGGCGCGCCCCGCGTTCCCCTCGTGGAGCCAGGGCCTGGCTCCTCGAAGCCTGGCGGGCGGGGCTGTTCGTCCACGCGGTGGCCGGGGCGTCACCCCGCGTCGGGAGCTGGCGTCAGCCGCCCCACGCCAGGCCAGAAGCGCCCCACGCGGGACGCATAGGCGAGGTAGCTGTCGCCATGCAGGCGCAGCAGGTGTGCTTCCTCCAACCGCGCCTGGAGGGACACGAGCAGCGCGGCGTCGAACCACGCCATCACCGTCCACGCGCTCGGCGTCACCAGCACGACGCCGGTGAGCACCCACAGCATGCCGGCGAAGATGGGGTTGCGCACGACGGTGAACAGGCCGCGTGTCACCAGCGTGGTGGGCTCCCGGTCGATGCCGATGCGCCACGACGCGCCCATCTGCGCCTGCGCGAGCAGCACGAGGCCCAGCCCCGCGCCCATCAATGACCAGCCCGCCCACCGCACCGCGTCCGGCACGGGCCACACGCCCAGCGGCTCGCCGCCCCGGGTCGCGTACAGCGCGCTCCACGCCGTCAGGCCCACGACGAGCAGCCCCATGCCCGCGCCGACGAGGCGCTGGAACGGGTTGACCCGTTGATGCAGCACGAACGCCGAGCCTCCGGACTGGCGGCGATGCCGCAGCGTGGGGAGCACCATGGCGAACAGGAGGAAGGCGAGCGTGGCGACCGGCAGCGCGGCGCGGTGGGAGAGCAGGGCATCCATGGAGGACCTCGGAGGATGAGATGGGGCGGACGGAGCGGACTCCGGCGCCCGTGTCGCCCTGGCTGACGCCACCCCGCGCACGACATTACACCCGCGCCCCGAAACCCTCCGCGAGCCCGAACCCTCACTCGTCTGCGACATCCGCCACGCGCGGCAGGTCCGGGCCGCAGGCGCAGTCCACGCAGCCGTGGGTGCAGCAGGTGCCGCACAGCGCGATGAGCCGCTTGCCCAGCGCCTGCCTCGCCCGGTGCAGGCGCACCGCCGCGTTGTTCGCGGTGAGCCCCTCCTGCCGCGCGAAGGCGGCCACGGGCGTGCCCTTCAGGTCCACCGCCTGGAGGATGGCCGCGTACTCGGGCTTCAGCGTGCCCGCCAACCCCGCCACGCACGCGCACACGGAGGACTCCCAGGCCCCCACGTCCTCGGTGGAGCGAGGCGCGTCCGCCGCCTCCACCTCCAGCGCGCGCTCCTCGCGAGCCGCGCGCCGGTGACGGTCCACCAGCACGTTGCGCAGCAGGCGGTAGAACCACGCGACGGCGCTCTCCTCGTCGCGCAACCCGCCGCCCTTCTCCAGCCCCCGCACCAGGGCGAGCTGGAGCACCTCCTCCGCCTCCTCCGGACTGCCCACGCGCGGCGCGAGGAAGGCGAGGAACCGGCGACGCTGCGCCACCAACTCCTCGATGACCCGTGGCTCCAGCCCCATGACGTCGCTCAGCCGCCCACGGCCTCGCGCACCAGCGGGACCGCGGCGGGCTCGGACACCTCGACGGCGCCGTGCCGGAAGTAGATGCGCTCCATCAACCGGCGCTGGTGGACCAGGGGCTTGTCGTACTTGTCCAGCCGCATGCCCTTGTGGCTGTACGGCGTGTCCGCGACCGTGGGGATGAAGCGCGCGTCGTCCCGCACCTCCCACCGCGTCAGGAGCATGGCCACCCGGGCCGACGCCGGCAGCAACGGCCGCAGCATCGGGACGGGGGTGCGCAGGAACGAGAAGACATGCAGCCGCGTCGTCGTCGCCGTCTCCGGCACGAAGAAGATGTTGGCGCGGGTGATGAAGGGACGCTGCTTGCCGTCCGGCGTCTCCCAGCTCACCGTGTACCGCGCGTGCACGGGGTCGAAGCGGACGACCCACTCGTTGCGGAACCGGTCGCCGTCGCGCACGCCGAGCAGCTTCATCAGCGGCGCGGGCCGCTGCGGCGCCAGATAGCTCACCTCCGTGCGGTCCTCGAGGTTGCGCGCCTCGAACGCCACCTCGCTCGCGTGCGGGTCGTCCCACCCCAGGCGCGTGTGGACGTAGGGCGTGTGCTCGTCCTCGCTGAAGTTGTCGAGCGCGACGTGCAGCGGCGCCTCGAACAGCGTGGAGAAGCTGCCGCCGAAGACGTAGTCCTCGCCGCCCAGCTCGGGCATCGCGGACTCGGGCGTGTCCCGGTGCGCCAGCCACAGATAGCCGTGGCGCTCCACCACCTGGAAGCTCTTCACGTCACAATGTCGCAGGTCCGGCTGGCTGGGATTGGCGCCATGCCCCTGCGCATCGAAGCGCCACCCATGGTACGGGCACTGGAGCCGGCCATCCGCGCGGACCTTGCCCTTGGACAGCGGCGCGAACCGGTGGGGACAGGCATCCGCGAGCGCGGCGGGACGCCCCGTGGCGTCACGGAAGAGGGCGTAGGAGAAGCCCGCCACCTGCACTCGCACGGGCTTCTTTCCGAGCGCACGGGCTGGGAGCACGGGATGAAAATGCCGGATGACGTCGGACGGTGGCTCCATACCTGGTGAGTATATCCAGGACTCATGCCAGGGGAGGGAGCAGCTCCACCAGCCGTGTCAGGTCCGCCTGGAGCTCGTCGGGGGATTCCCCCCTCAGCTCCTCGACGGGATGCGTGCCCCAGGTGACCGCGTAGGTGCGCAACCCCGCGGCCCGGCCCGCCCGCAGGTCCAGGGTCGTATCCCCCACCATCCACAATCCTTGCGTCCCCAACGCAGAAAGTGCGCGCAGCAGCACGTCGGGTGCGGGTTTATGGGGGAAGTCATCGGTGCCCTGCACGTGGTGCAGGAGCCCACCCAGGCCCACCGCGTCCACGAAGCGCCGGGCCATGTCGCTGCGCTTGGTGGTGGCGACGGACAGCAGATAGCCGCGCTCGCGCAGCGTCCCCAGGGCCTCCACCACGCCGGGATAGGGGCGCGAGCGGTTGAGGAAGTTGCGCGGGTAGTGCTCGCGGTACACGGCGCAGAGCGCCGGCACGTGGGGCTCCGGAGCGAACTGCCGATACATGACGTCCAGCGGGTGACCGATGTGGGCTCGCACCTGCGCGTAGGTGGGCGCCGGCAGTCGCAGCGCGGGGAACGCCATCAAGAAGGTGTCGATGATGTCCGGCAGCGAATCCACCAGCGTGCCATCGAGGTCGAAGAGGATTCCACGGAGGTCGTTGCGAGGCATGCCAGCGTGCATACGTCGTCCAGTCCACACATGCACGGCCCGAACGTGCCCCACCGGGCGGAGCCGCGCCCCCTGCCTGCCCCTCCCCCCGAGCCGGGGGCGCCAAGGGGCGCCTGGGTGCCTACCCTGGGAGCGCGTGGTGGATGACCACGATGGGGCGGGTGGATGCGAGGGAGGTGGTCGCGCGCAACGGGACGCTGCACTCATGGGCCGCGCCGCGGCGCCCCCCCACGCTCCTCGCGCTCCCTGCTGGCGGGGCTCCTCCTCGTCGCCCTGAGCGCGCACGCCGAGGAGGTGGAGGAGGAGCCTCCCCATCCCGAGGACGCGCCCACCGTCGAGTCCGCGAGGGAGGAGCCACCCGAAGCCCACCCCTGGCTCGCGCTGGGCGAGGTCACCGCCATCAACCTCGCCGTCTGGCTCTACGACCGGACCATCGGCCAGAAGGAGTGGTCCCGCGTCACCGTCGACTCGTGGGCCCGCAACCTGCGCACGGGCTTCGTCTGGGACGCGGATGACTTCTCCGCCAACCAGTTCGCGCACCCGTACCACGGCGGCCTCTACTACACGGCCGCGCGCGACAACGGGCTGCCCTTCGTGGCGTGCCTGCCCTTCACGCTGTTGGGAAGCGCGCAGTGGGAGCTGTTCGCGGAGACGGAGCCCCCCTCCACCAACGACCTCATCAACACCTCCATCGGCGGCATGGCCATGGGCGAGGTGCTGTACCGGCTGTCCAGCATGGTGCTCGACACGGAGGCCACCGGGAGCGAACGCTTCGCGCGCGAGCTGCTGGGGGCGGCGCTCAGCCCCGTGCGCGGCTTCAACCGGCTGGTGCGCGGCGACTCCTTCCGCCAGGAGCCTCGGCCCGCGGACTGGACGCCCCGGGAGTTCGCCGGCTGGGGCACCCTGGGCTACCTCAACCTGGGCAACGGCAATCTCCTGCGCGAACCCAAGAACCAGTTCTTCGCCCAGCTCTCCCTGCGCTACGGCAACGCCTTCACCGGGGACCTCCGCCACCCGTTCGACGCGTTCGAGGGACACGTCCAGTTCACCACCCGCGAGAACAGCCTCATCAGCCACGCCCGGTTGTCGGGGGTGCTGGTGGCGCAATCCCTGCGGCGGTCCGACACGGACAGCCTGCGGCTGGGGCTCTTCCAGCAACTCAGTTACGTGGACACGCTCGCCTACGAGGTGGGCGGCCAATCCCTGGCGGCCGTCCTCATGCAGCAGCATCAGCTGTCCCGCCACACCCTGCTGAAGTCCTCGCTCGGGCTGGAGGGACACATCCTCATGGGCATCTCCAGCGAGCACTCCGGCAGCGAGGGGCGCAACTACGACTACGGCCCCGGCGTGGGGCTGGAGGCGCGGCTCATCTACGGGCGGGAGTCCTGGGACATCATCACCCTCGAGCTCGGCGTGGCGCGCGTGGTCATCCTGGACGGCTCCGGCGGCACGCACCAGGTGCACACCGGGCGGCTGCTGATGGACTTCCCCGTGGTCGACCGGCTGGGCCTCGGCACGGAGCTGAACGTCTTCCAGCGCTTCAGCCGCTTCGACCACTTCCCGGACGTGAAGAAGGAGACCTACGAGCTGCGCGTCTTCCTCTCCATCCATTGACGCGCCCAGGCCATCTCGCCGCGTTCCGGGTAACCTCCGCCCATGCCTGACTCCGACATCCAGCAGGCGCTGGAGTCCATCACCGCGCGGTATGCCGAGGCGCTCGGCTCCGGCGCGTTCCTGCGGTGCTCGTTCTTCGTGAACGAGAAGGGCCACTTCAGCTTCCAGCGTCAGGTCTTCGACGAGAGCGGGAAGCTCGTCGGCGGCTGTCAGCACAGCTGGCTCGGCCCGGTCGAGCGGTTCGACCCCCGCGCCCCGCGCATGGCCGCCTTCCTGGCGGCCCACATGCGGCTGGCCCGGCAGCTGGTGGACCTGAACCTCGCCGACAGCGGGCTGGTGGACGAAGCCTTCGTCATCGACCTCCTGGACGACGAACCCCAGCTCCAGACCGCCGAGGACTTCCTGCGCGCCATCAAGGACCACATCCGCTTCGACATCCACACCGTGCCCGAACCGGCCTCCCGGCGCGCGAGGAGGACCATCCACCAGGAGAGGAAGGGCCCCCAGCCGGACCTGTTCACCCTCCTCGAGTGCGTCACCCCCGACGAGATGGAGCTCGAGGAGGTGCTCGAGGAGGTCGACGACGAGCTGTCCGCCCTGCCGCCCGAGCAGCGGCCCCACATCACGCCCTGGCTCGTCGCCACGTTCGACCTGCTGAGCAACCCGCGAGGCGGAGACACCCAGGTCCGGCACAAGGGGCGCCGCGTCTACTACAAGCGCGCCATGGCGGAGGCGCTCGGCCGGTTCTACGAGCGGTGGAACGGCATCCCCCTCATCCCGCTCGACGAGATGTAGGGGCCTCGTCGGGGACGTGCAACAAACGACACAGATGCATCTGGATTTCCGTAGCATCCAGACCTCGATGACCACCCCCGACCTCGAGCAGACGCTGGCTTCCCTCGCCGCGCGGTATGCGGACGTCCTTGGCGCCGATTCGGCCCTCCGCGTCTCTTTCCTCGTCAATGACGACGGCGACCTGTGCGTCAGGCTCCTCGTCTATGACGGCGAGACCCTTCTCGAGGGGACCGAGTTCTCCTGGGGCAGGCCCCTCGAGCAGCTCGACTTCCAGAGTCCCCGCCTGAACGCGTTCCTGGACGCGCACATCCAGCTGTCGCGGGAACTGATGGACCTGAACGAGCCCGACAACCCGATGGTGCGGGAGGGCTTCGAGCCCGGCCTCCTGGACGATGACCAGCTCCAGACCGCCGAGGACTTCCTGCGCGCCATCAAGGACCACCTCCGCTTCGACCTCCACATGGAGCCCGACCCGGAGGCCCGGCACACGCGCTGGAACCTCCAGAAGACCCTGACGGGGCCCCAGCCGAGCCTGTTCGCCTTGCTGGAGTCCGTCACTCCCGACCAGATGGAGCTCGGGGACGTGCTCGCCAAGGTCCGGGAGGAGCTGGACGCCCTCCCCGCCGAGCAGCGGGCCGACCTCACCCCCTGGCTCATCACCACCTTCGACAACCTGCTCGGGGCACGCCACCTCGACACGCAGGTCCGGCACAAGGGCAAGCGCGTCTTCTACAAGGACACGGTGGCCGTGGAGCTGGGACGGTTCTACGAGCAGTGGAACGGCATCCCCCTCGTCCCCACCAGCGAGATGTAGGTCCGCCCGCGTCCATCGGGGATGCACGGCAGGCCCCGCGTGAGCACCTTCGGGCCGGCGGCGTGTCGGAGGGAGGGGCCATGGGGCGTGGCATCGGACGTGGGCGGCTGGGCATCGTTCTCTTGTGGACGCTGTGTGCCCAGGCACCGGCCTGGGCCGCCACCCCGCCTGCCCGGAAGGTGGGCGCCAGCTTCGTGGCGGTGGACCTGTCCCGCCCCGCCCCCGGACGCCCACGACACTTCACGCGCGAGTGGTTCGTGAGCCCCACCGGCTCGGACCAGGCGCCAGGCACGAAGCAGGCCCCGTTCCGCACCATCGGCCGCGCGGTGCGGTCGGCGGGTCCTGGCGAGGCCATCCGCGTCGCCGCGGGTGAGTACGCCGAGGGCATCGTCATCGACGGCGCGGTGAGGGCCGGGCGCGAGGACGCCCCCATCACCCTGCTGGGCGAGGGCCAGCCGCGCATCGTCCCGGCGAAGGGCGGAGGCACGCTGGTGCAGGTGCGCAAACCCCATTGGATTGTCGAGGGCTTCGACCTGGATGTGCGCGGGGAGCCGCGCTTCGCCGTCCTCTTCGCGGGCGACACGCGAGGCGCGGTGCTCGCCAGCTGCCACATCCACCACGGCTCGCTGGGCGCCGGGGTCGCGACGTTCGGCGGCGCCAGCGACGTGCTCATCACGAACAACCACATCCACCACTTCCACCGCAAACCCCGAGGCGACTCGCACGGCGTCGTCGTCCAGGCCACGTCGCGCGACATCACCGTGCGCGGCAACGACATCCACGACAACTCGGGTGACTCCGTGCAGTGCCTGTTGCCCGACGAGCCAGGGGAGGCCCCCGCGCGCGGCCTCGTCATCGAGGACAACCTGCTGCACGACAACGTCGAGAACGCCGTGGACATCAAGACGTGCCGGGACGTCGTCATCCGGCGCAACACGATGCATGGCTTCCGCAAGTCCCCCACGTCCGCGGGCGAGGCCGTGGTCATCCACTACTCCGCGCGCGACGTGCGGGTGGAGGACAACCTCGTCTACGACGCGGGCCGGGGCATCGCCGTGGGCGGCTCGCGCGAGGCGGACCAGCCCAGCCCCGTCCAGGTGGTGGTGCGCGGCAACGTCATCCACGACATCACCCGCGCGGGCGGCAGCGACGGCGCGGGCATCCGCGTGGAGAACTCGCGCGACGTGCGGGTGGAGGGCAACACCATCGACCGGACGGAGGGCTACGGGATGATGCTCGGCCTGGGCTCCAACGGCGCGCCCAGCGAGGACCTGACGGTGCGTGGCAACGTCATCCAGGGGCGCCACCTGGTGCGCCTGGGCCAGCACCGCCCGGGGTTGAAGATGGGCCGCAACCAGTACGGCCCGGGCGGCCTCTTCAAGGTGGACCCGGAGGAGACCACCAGCATCGCCGGCTGGAAGAAGGCCAGCGGCGTCGACCAGGAGTCCACCGAGCTGCGCTGACACGCCCCTCCGCCCCGGGTGCGCCAGGGCGGAGGGATGTGGCGCGCCCTGGCGTCAGGGCGTCTCGTCGGAGGGCACGTCCCCGGTGAGCACGCAGATGAGCGCCACGGGGTCGCACTTGACGGGGAACAGCGGGTTGATGCCGGAGCCGCGCAGCCGGCCCACGGAGTAGTCCGGGTACGGGTCGCACTTCGCCTCGTCCGGCTTGCCGCCGGTGGCGCACGTCACCACCGGCCAGATTCCCTTGGCCTGGTAGAGCGCCGTACAGCCGTTCTCCGTGTAGCTCAGGTCCGCCACGAACTGAGTCCCGGGGATTCCCGGCGTGTTGTAGATGCGCAGGTTGGACCACTCGTACGCGAAGCTCTGCGCGGGCAGCGTGTCGGTGGCGGGCACGTCCAGCCGCGTGGGCGTCAGCTCCGGCACGGCGCAGAAGTGGTCCGCCCCCGGCGACTCGGAGGCGAGCGCCCCCACCGAGTACGGCGCGTGCGCCGGGTCCAGGTCCGGCCGCTCCTCGAAGTCCTCCAGCAGCCGCCCCAGCCGCGCGCTGCGGATGGCGACGGTGTCCGGCGCGTCCGGGTTGGAGCTGTAGTACTTCTGCAGGCCCACCGCCTCCGGGCGGAGCTGGGCGCATTGCATGTCCGGGTTCTGCCCGGGCAACAACGTGTACACCGTGGCGAACGAGCCGATGGAGCCGTCGCTCACCGCGCGCGCCACCACGCACTGGGCCTCCGGGTCCTCGCCCGTACAGCCCGCCAGCGCCAGCACCGCGACGCCCAGGCCCATCCAACGCATCGTCATGTTCCGTTCTCCTCTCATGGTGGCGGGCCTAGAAGGTCAGCTTCGCGCCCAGGCGCACGGCGCGCGGCGCCTGGTACGCGATGGGGCGCTTGAAGTTGGGGTTGATGTCCGCGGTGGTGATGGGCTGGTTGGTCGTCGTGGAGATGACCTTGCAGCCCGGGTCGTTCGCCCGGAGGCACGACGTCAGGTCCTCCGGCTTGCCCCCCTGTTCGATGGCGTAGACGCGCGTGAAGGTGAGCGTCTGGTCCACCGCCGTGTACTGCTGGAAGTTGAAGAGGTTGAAGACGTCCAGCGACAGGCTCACGGTGTAGTCGTTGGACAGCTTCTGGTTGAGGCCCACGTGCGTGTCGATGTTGTGGACCCACGGCAGCCGGCCGGCGCTGCCGCGCGGCAGGATGAACGTCTCCGAACCGCTGCGGCGCGGGTGCGCGCCCAGGTAGTTGAGCGGCGTGCCGGAGCGGCTGCGGTACCCGCCGCCCACGTTGAAGCTGGTCATCCGGCCAAGCTGGAACTCGCGCGCGCCGAAGAACTTGAACGAGTGCGTGCGGTCCCCGGGCAGCGGGCCGTCGCGGTTGGTGGTGAGCGACAGCAGGTCGAAGTCGCGCGTGAGGTTGGGCGACAGCTGGCCGGTGTCCGCGCGGAACAGGCCGGAGTAGTTGCCGCGCAGCTGCGACCACGTGTAGCTGGCCTGGGCCAGCCAGCCGTCGGAGAACGTCCTCTGGAAGTAGACGTTGACCGCGTCGTACTTGCGCTTCGCCTCCGGGAAGTCGGCCGAGTACCCCTTGCCCGGGTTGCCCAGGAAGAAGGTGTTGCCGTCATCGCGGCTCATGTCCTCGATGACGTCGTTGAGGACGCGGCGGGTGTACGTCAGGCCGAAGCGGCCGAGCAGGATTTCGTACTCGCCGCCCACCATGATTTCGTCCAGGGACTGCGCGCGGATGTCCGGGTCCACCGGCACGCGGTCGCCGCCCTGCGCGTCCCACACCTGGTTGGGGCTCTCGCGGTTGCCGAGCGGCTGGCGGTTGACGGGCGCCACGCAGTCGGTGACCAGCGAGTTGCGGTCGTTCGGGTTGCAGGGCGGCGCGTCGTAGGTGGCGGACAGCAGTTGCTGCTGCGGGAAGGACAGGTCCGCCATGTCCAGGGGCACGTTCTCGAAGAAGCGCGCGTAGTTGACGAACAGCTTGGAGCGGCCCGACTGCGTCGGGTCGTAGATGACGCCCACGCGCGGCGACCACTGGTTGGGCAGGTGCAAGCCCACCTTGTCGTCCAGGCCCCACAGCGTCTGCACGTCGTAGCGCAGGCCCGCGTTGAGCGTCACCTTGTCGAGGATGGACCAGCTGTCCTGGATGAAGCCGCCCACCGTCATCGACGTGGACGTGCCCTCCTTGCTGGCGAGGAACACCGGATGGTCCGGCCCTTCCAGGTAGCCGTACTGGTTGAGGGTGAAGAAGCAGTCGCCGCCGGTGCACTCCTGCCAGGGCGTGCCGCCGGAGCGCGCGCGGTTGTTGTAGAAGCTCATCCGCTCCGCGTCGAAGCCCGCCTTGACGATGTGGTGGCCCAGCGCCTGGACGAGCAGCGTGCCCATCACCTTGCCCTGGAAGCGGTTGAGCTCCTGGACGCTGATGGTGCCGGGGCCGCCGGTGGAGTACGCCGTGACGGGGCAGCGCAGGGACTGCTCGGCGGGCGTCGCGCCGCAGACGGACGGGTCCGGCAGCGTCTCGAATTCGGTGATGGAGTGCGGGCCCGGGTTGCGCGTGCGGCGCCACGCGATGTTGGAGCGGGTGGACAGGCCCTCTCGCGCGCCGATGCCGGAGCCGTCCGACGGCAGCGTGTCATCCGTCTGGTGGTGCCAGCCCAGCGTGGCGTCCACGAGGAACTTCTTGTCGAAGAACGACGAGGACTGCTTGGCCACGACGTCGAGCACGCCATTGGTGCGCTGGGTGGCGATGGATTCGTAGGAGCCCTGCACGTACGCGGTGCAGGACAGGCCCAGGCAGACCTCCGGGTCGCCGTCGTCGCTGAAGGCATACGAGCCGTCGCCGCCGGAGAAGCGCGGCGTGCCGAAGACGGAGACGGAGAGGTTGTGGTCCGGGTTGAAGAGGTAGGTCAGCTTGGTCATGTACTGCACGCTGCGCTCGTCGGCGAAGCGGCTGGTACGAGTGCCGTCGATGGGCTGCACCACGGTGAAGCCGGTCGAGGGGTCCTTGCGGCGCGCGCCCACGGCGGTGCAGCCATTGGCCGGGTCGACCTCCTCGCACAGGTCCAGCGAGCTCAGCTGCCGGTCCACGCGGATGCGGTTGAACGAAGGCGCGATGCCCACGTAGAACCAGAGCTTGTCCTTGAGGATGGGACCACCCAGGTCGAAGCCGAAGTCCCCCTGGAGCCAGGGCTTGCCCTGCGCGGAGATGACGCTGCCCTCCTGGCGAATCTCCGTGCCGTTGCGCTGCAGCGCGCCGGGCGCCATGTTCGCGAACACCGAGCCGTGGAACTCGTTGGAGCCGGACTTGGTTACGACGTTGAGCACGCCGCCGGTGGAGCGGCCGTACTCCGGCATGTAGCCACCCGTGATGACGTTGACCTCCTGGACGAACTCCACCGACAGCGGCGTGCCCAGCGTGCCCACGCTCGGGTCGTTCACGGACAGGCCGTCCACGACGTACTGGCTCTCCGGCGAGGAGCTGCCGCCCACGCTCACCCCGTAGCGGTCCTCCGTGGAGCCCGGCGCCAGCTCCGCCAGCGACTCGAACGAGCGCGACGCGGAGCCCTTCGTGCCCGGACGGATGACGGCCACGTTGCGCAGGAAGTCCGCGTCCACGCTCATGCCCTGCGTGCTGGAGCCCACGTCCAGCGTGGGCGCCGCGCTGACGGAGATCTCCTCTCCGAACGACGAGGGCAGCAGCTGGATGTTGACCCGGATGGTCCGGTCCACCCGCAGGACGATGTCCGAGCGCGTGTACGGCTCATGGCCTTCGTGCTCCACCCGCAGCGTGTACGTGCCGGGTGGCAGCTGAGGGAGGCGGTACAGGCCGCTGGCGTCGGACACCACCACCCGCTCGCCCTGGAGCTTGGGTGAGGTGGCCGTCACCACCGCGTCCCCCAGCGGGCGCTTGTCATCCGCGCTGGTGATGGTGCCGGTGATGACCGAGACGCCCTGCGCGAACGAACTCGCGCCACAGAGCAGGACCGCGAGACACAACCCGCGAGCAAGACCTACACGTATGGACAAAGCTGGCTCCCTCCCTCGAATCCGGGAGCACTCTGTCTCAAGTCACGAGAAAGCAACAATCCCCAATTAGACAGCTCAGTCCGGGGTCCGAGCCTGAGCCGCGCCCTGGGAGCAGGCGGGAGTCCCCGCCTCCAGGGAGCGGTCGAAGGCGAGGCGCAGGAAGGCATCCAGCGCGGCGCGGTCCTTCGTCACGCGGCTGCGCAGCACCGCGCCCTCCCAGGCGCCGAGCATGAACGTGGCGAGCATGTCCGGGGGGACGTCCTGGGCGACCTCGCCCTGGGCCTGCGCCTCGCCCAACACCTTCGCGATGCGGCCGGACCACGCCGCGAAGGAAGCGGCGACGCGCTCGCGGATGGCGGGGCTGTGGTCGGCCAGCTCCGCGGCGAAGTTCGCCAGCAGGCAGCCACACTCGAACCGGCCCGCCACGAGCGTGTCCACCTGCTCCGCGAAGTACGCGCGCAGCCGGCGCAGCGGCGACAGCGACGCGTCCTCGAGCCGCTTCCACTGCGACTCGCCCACCTGCATGTAGTGGTCGACGACCGCCGCGCCCAGCGCCTCCTTGCTGTCGAAGTGGTTGTAGAACGACCCCTTCGGCACGCCGGCGGCGTCGGTGATGTCCTGGACGCCGCAGCCGTTGAAGCCCTGCTGACGCAGCGTCTCCAGACCGGCGGCGAGCAACCTGTCGCGAACGCTGGCTCTCGGCATCCCTCCTCTTTTAGGACCCCGCCCCCCGGGCGTCAAAAGCGACCACTCACCCGTCCCAACCCCATGATTCCATTTGGATTTTCGTTCAATATGACCAGTCGTCTTGAAACCCCGTAGAACGCTCGCTAGCTTGCCGGTCGGGTCCGGCCTTCCCCGGGCTCGCATCCAGGAGCGCAAAGAGATGGCCAGGACGAACGTGTCGGAGCGGATCCGCGTGGGCATCATCGGGGCGAGCCCCCAATGGGGTTGGGCGACGTATGCGCACCTGCCCGCGCTCCAGACGTTGCCGCGCTTTCGCGTGACGGCGGTGAGCACGACGCGGCAGCAGAGCGCGGACGAGACGGCGCGCCGCTTCGACGTGCCGCACGCCTTCGCGAGCCACGAGCCGCTGGTGGAGCACCCGGAGGTGGACCTGGTGGTGGTCTCCGTGCGCGCGGCGGAGCATGCGCGGCTGGTGCGCGCGGCCCTGGCCGCGAAGAAGCACGTGTTCTGCGAGTGGCCGCTGGGGGCGTCGCTGGAGGAGACGACGGAGCTGGCGGAGCGGGCCCGGGCGGCGGGCGTGCGCACGGTCATCGGGCTCCAGCGGAGGCTCGCGCCCGGGGCGCGCTACCTGCGCGACCTCATCCAGGAGGGGTACGTGGGCAAGGTGCGCTCGGCGACGCTGCAGGTCTCCACGGCGATGCTCGGCCTCCAGCGCCCCAAGGCCTACGACTACACGGCGGACGTCACCCAGGGCGCCAACGCCCTGGCCACCATCACCGCGCACTTCCTCGACACGGTGCTGGCCGCGGTGGGCGACGTGGAGAGCCTGTCCGGCCTCGTCACGCGGCAGTTCGAGCACACCACGCTCGCCGAGACGGGCGAGGTCATCCCCGTCACCGCGCCGGACCAGGTGCTCATCCACGGGACACTGGCGAGCGGCGCCGTGCTGTCCGCCCACGTCGAGGCGGGCAAGCGCAATGGCGGCGTCATCTCCGCCACCATCACCGGCACGGAGGGAGACCTGGTGCTCTCGCAGGACCTCACCGTGTCCGGCGCGCGCGGTGACAACCAGCCGCTCGCCCCGCTGCCCACGCCGGAGAAGTACTTCTGGAGTCCGCGGGGCTCGCTGTCCGACGACGCGCACCAGACGGCCCAGCTCTACGCCGCCTTCGCCAGGGACGTCGACGAGGGCACGTCGTTCGCGCCGGGCTTCGAGCACGCGCTCGCGCTGCACCGGCTGTTGAACACCGTCGCGGAGTCGTCGCGCACGGGGCAGCGGCTCCCGGTCCGCTGAGCGCGGGACAAAGCGCCCGGTGGACGTCCCGGGCGCCCACGAGGGCGGCCTCCCCCCTCGCCGCTTCGGCGGAGCCCGCTCGCGAACCGGGCGGTCGAGGCCCCTGCCCCCGTCGCCGGGCCCGGGTTCCTCCGGGTACGTCCCGCGCGGCGCATGCTGGTCTATGCTGCGCCCCCCGTGGACGCCTCCGCTCCCCTGCCCTCCGGCCGTCGCCGCCTGCTCGTGCCCGCCGTGCTCTTCGCCGCCGTGAGCATCACGGTCGCGCTCGGCGTGCTGCACGTACAGGGGCTGCTGCCCGCCTCGGTGCCCTCCGGCGACGAGCCCTTCAACTACCTGGGCTACGAGCGGGTGCTCCGCCACGTCCAGCCGGACGGCGACGTGGACTTCTCGTCCATGGGGCGCGAGCGACAGGAGCTGGACCGGTTCGTCCGTTCGCTCGCCACCTTCTCGCCCCACAGCCGCCCGGAGGTGTTCGCGACTCCGGAGGACGCGCTCGCCTACTGGCTCAACGCGTACCACGCCCTCGTCCTCCAGCAGGTGGTGGACGGCTATCCCTACCTGGAGAGCGTGGAGCAGCCCTGGCTGGGGCGCTTCTTCTGGGGGCGCTCCTGGCCCGTGGGCGGCACGCGCATGACGCTGTGGTCGCTGCGCCACCGGGTGCTGGGCCGCGAGTTCGCCGACCCGCGCGTCCACCTCGCCCTCTTCGACGGCACGCGCGGCGGGCCACCGCTCGGTGGCTCCCACTTCCAGCCCGAGTTCCTGGACGCGCAGCTCAACGAGGCCAGCCGCCGCTTCGTCGGCGACAAGCGCAACGTGAGGCTGGACCGGGACACCGTCCACCTCGCGCGCCTGTTCGACACCTACCGCGAGGACTTCCTCGCCGCGCTCCCCGAGGGTCGCCGGAGCACCGTGCTCCAGTTCGTCTGGGCCTTCCTGCCGGACACCTGCGAGGAGCGCCCGGGCTGCGACACCCGCAGCGACCTGGACCGCGCCTGCGGGCCGAAGCTGGACAAGTGCAAGCTCGTCTTCGAGAAGGAAGACACCTCGCTGCCGGACGCCGCGGCGCGCCCGCCGCGCACCAGCGAGCGCTGACGCGCCGTCACGCCGGCAGCCGCTCGCGAGGACCCGCCGAGGACTTGTTCTCCTCACGCCGCGGCGGCGCCACCGGCCTGCCATCCCCGCGCCCGCGCAGCCACTTCTCCAGCCCCACCACCGGCACCACCACCACGCCCACCAGCACGGAGAGGCCGATGGCCTCCAGCGACAGCGGCGCGGTGCCGAACACCTCGCGCATGAAGGGCACGTACATGAAGGCGAGCTGGAGCAGCACCAGCATGCCGATGCCCATGAACACGGTGGGGTTGCTGAACAGGCCCACCTTGCGCAGCGAGCCGGTCAGGGTGCGGCACATCACCATGTAGAAAATCTGGAAGCTGATGACGGTGTTCACCGCCATCGTCTGCGCCTCGGCCAGGGCCCGCGCGTGGCCCACGTGCATCAGCTCGTGCGAATACTCCCACAGGAACAGGCCGATGCCACCGGCCGCCATGAGCAGCGCGACCAGGCCGGTGCGCATCACCACGAAGTGGCTGAGCACGGGCTCGTCCGGGTGGCGGGGCCCGCGGCGCATGATGTCCGATTCGCGCGCCTCGAAGGCCAGGGGCAGCGCCAGCGACACGGTGGCCACCAGGTTTATCCAGAGCAGCTGCGTGGGGAGCATCGCCATCAGCGGCTCGCGCCCGCCCCCGAAGTCCTGGATGGGGAAGAAGGCCACGCCGAACAGGAGGATGAGCGCCAGCCCCAGGTTGGTGGGCAGCACGAAGGCCAGCGACTTGATGAGGTTGTCGTAGACGCGCCGCCCCTCCTCCACCGCCGCCGCGATGGAGGCGAAGTTGTCGTCCGTCAGGACGACGTCCGCCGCCTCCTTCGACACCGCCGTGCCGGTGATGCCCATGGCCACGCCGATGTTGGCCTGCTTGAGCGCGGGCGCGTCGTTGACCCCGTCGCCCGTCATGGCCACCACGTGCCGGCGCGCCTGGAGCGCGCGCACCAGCCGCAGCTTGTGCTCGGGCGCCACGCGGGCGAAGACGTTCGTGCACTCGGCCACCTCGTTCAGCTCGGCGTCGTCCATCGCCTCCAGCCGCGCCCCCGGCAGCCCCTTCGTCCCGGGCGCGTGCAACCCCAGGCTCGCGCCAATCGCCTCGGCGGTGGCCAGGTGGTCCCCCGTCATCATCTTCACGACGATGCCCGCCTCGTGGCAGGCGCGCACCGCCGCGATGGCCTCCTCGCGCGGCGGGTCCAGCATCCCCTCCAGCCCCAGCAGCTCCAGCCCCGCCTCCACGTCCTCCAGCGCCACGGAGGCGTGCGTCCCGGAGAGCCTGCGCGAGGCCACCGCGAGCACCCGCATCCCCTGCCGCGCCAGGCGCTCCACCTCCGTGGCGACGACCTCGTGCGAGACACCCGGCCGCGCCACGCACCGGCGCATGACGACCTCCGGCGCGCCCTTGAGGAGCAGCAGGCGCCCGCCCCGACCGTCGTCGTGCAGGGTCGCCATGAACTGGTTCTCCGACTCGAACGGGATGGCGTCCAGCCTGGGATGGACGCCGCGCTCCGCCTCCACGTGCAGGCCCGCCTTCTCCGCGGCCACCACCAGCGCGCCCTCGGTGGGGTCGCCCGTCATCTCCCAGGCCCCGTCCTCGCCGCGCAGCGAGGCGTCGTTGCACAGGGCCCCCGCCAGGAGCAGCTCCCGCGCGTCGTCGGGGAGGAGCACGGGGCCCACCAGCTGCTCGCCCCGACAGAGCGCACCCCGCGGCGCATAGCCCACCCCGGTGAGCGAATAGCGCGCCGAGGGCGTCCACAGCGCCTGCACCGTCATCTCGTTGCGCGTCAGGGTGCCCGTCTTGTCGGAGCAGATGACGGTGGTGCTGCCCAGCGTCTCCACCGCCGGGAGCTTGCGGATGACGGCGCGGCGGGCCGCCATGCGTTGCACGCCGATGGCCAGCGCGATGGTGACGATGGCGGGCAGGCCCTCTGGAATCGCGGCCACCGCCAGGGTGATGGCCACCACCACCGCCTCGCTGACGGGGTAGCCGCGCCACAGGCCCACGCCCAGCAGGAGCAACGAGACGGCGAGGATGGCCACGGTGATGACCTTGGCGATGACGCCGAGCGCCTTCGTCAGCGGCGTCTGGAGGTCGGTGGCCTCGCCCAGCAGCGCGTTGATGCGGCCCAGCTCCGTGTCGCCGCCCGTCGCCACCACCACCGCCAGGGCCGCGCCGGAGGTCACCAGCGTGCCGCCGAAGACGAGGCTCGTGCGGTCCCCCAGCTCCGCGTCCTCGGCCACCGGCGCGGCCTGCTTCGCCGAAGGCACCGACTCGCCGGTGAGCGCGGCCTCCTCCACCTGGAGGTTGCGCGAGGACAGCAGCCGCATGTCCGCGGGCACCTTGTCCCCGGCCGCCAGCGACACCACGTCCCCGGGCACCAGCTCCGCCGCGGGCACGACCTTGCGCGCCCCCCGCACCACCGTGGCGGTCTCCGGCACCATGCGGCTGAGCGCCTCGATGGCCTTGCCCGCGCGGAACTCCTGCGCGAAGCCGATGAGCGTGTTGAGCACCACCACCACCGCCACCACCAGGCCGTCCGTCACCTTGCCCATGAGGACGGCCAGCACCGAGGAGACGATGAGCACCCAGATGAAGGGGCTGTTGACCTGGCGCCAGAGCAGCGTGAGCGGCCCCTCGCGCTTCTGCCGCTCCAGCACGTTGGGCCCATGGCGGGACAGCCGCTCGCGCGCCTGCTCGTCCGTCAGGCCCTGCTCGCCGCTCCCCAGGCGCTCCAGGGCCACTCCGGCGGGCAGCGCGTGCCAGGCCACGCCCCGCGCGGGCGCGCCATCCGTTCCACTCGGGGAGCCAGGTGTCGAGGGAGCCATGGGCACTCCCACAAGCTATGACCGGACGCCCCGCGAGGCAGGCGGGCGTTCGTCCAACCTCACCCATCGCCGCTCCCCATGGGAGCGTCGCGCCGCGTCCAGCACCCGCTGCGTGCGCCAGCCGTCCTCCAGCGTGGCCGCGTCCTCCACCGTGTCGCGGCCCTCCCGCAGGGCGTCCGTGAAGGCCCGCGCGTAGCGCCAGAAGCCCTGGGCCCACTCACTGTCCGGCACTCCCGGAGGCAGCGGCGCCTCCTCGGGCAGGGCCACGCGCTCCCAGGCCCGGCTCCCCACGCGCGAGCACCACAGCTCGCGGCCCTCGACCCGCAGGCCGCCGCGCTCGCACGACACCTCCAGCCCATGCACCGGCTTGCCCGGCGCCACCGAGGACAGCGCCACCGAGGCGTGGATGGGCCCGAAGCGCATCAACAGCACCGCCTCGTCATCGCTCGTCACCGGGCGCACCCCGCCGGAGAGCGGGTCCCACCGGGAGCGGACGTGGGTGGCGAGCTGGCCCAGCACCTCGTCCGGCTCCCTCCCCAGCACGAAGCGCAGCGCGTCCACCGCGTGCGACCCCAGCGCGCCCAACAGGCCCCCGCCGCGCGCCGCGTCCGACCACCAGTCCCAGGGACGCTCCGCCGACGCGCGGTTGTCGTTGCGGTAGTAGACGTGCGCGCCCCGCACCGCGCCCAGCTCGCCCGTGCGCACCAGGTCCCGCATCCGCCGACGCGACGGGAGGAAGCGCAGCTCGTGGTCCAGCAGCGCCAGCACGCGCCGCTCTCGCGCCGCGCGCCACATGGCCTCCGCCTCCCGCGCGTCCAGGGCCGTGGGCTTCTCGCACAGCACCGCCTTGCCCTCGGCCAGCGCCGCCAGCGTCATGTCGTGGTGCAGGGCCGGCGGCGTGGCGATGCACACCAGGTCCACGTCCGCCCTCGCGACGAGCTCGCGCCAGTCCGTCGTCGCGTACGGCACGCCCAGCTCGCGCGCCGCCGACTCCGCGCGCTCCGGCCGCGCGCTCGCCAGCGCCGTCACCTCCACCCCGGGACAGGCGCGGAAGACGGGCACCAGCGTGCCCCGCGCGAACCCCGTTCCAATCACGCCCACCCGGATGGTTGGTGTCGCCATGCGTGCCTCCGCGCGCGCGCCGCGCCCCTCCACCCTGCGACATCGCGCGCCTCCACCGCCACGCCGACCACCGCTCCCCATTCCAGAATTCTCAGATTCGGACGAACGGCGTCCGGGCCCTGATGACTTCCGGAAAGCGGCGGGGACCGCAGTCCACCGGCGCCCCGCCGCGACGCGCGAGGCGGCGGCTCACGTGGCGCGGGCGCGGGCGTCCTCGGCGGCCTTGCGCAGCAGCTCGGTGGTCGCCGCGTCCGCGGGGAAGAACGACTCGATGGCCAGCTCCGCCAGGGTGATGTCCACGGGCGTGCCGAACACGGTGGTGGTGCTGAACAGCGACAGCGCGCCGTGACGCGTCTGGAGCCGCAGGGGGATGACGACGCCCGCGAAGTCCGGCCCGGGCGGGCCCCCGCGCGCGCCGTCGGGGATGGGCATGGCGCGCAGCTCCTCGTGCAGCGCCGCGAGCTTCGCGTCGCCGGTGGCGTCCACCTGTCGGTGCAGCCGGTTGAGCACGTGGGCGCGCCACTGGCCCAGGTTGAGGATGCGCGAGCCCAGCCCCTCGGGATGGAGGCTCAGGCGCAGCACGTTGATGGGCGGCTGGAGCAGCTCCTGCGGAATCTCCTCCATCAACAGCCCCACCGCGCGGTTCATGGTGACCAGGTTCCAATACCGGTCCACCGCGAGCGCCGGATAGGGCTCGTGGCCGGAGAGCACCAGGTCCACCGCGTCCCGGGCGGCGCGCATCGCCGGCCCCTCCAGCTCGCTCTCCGAATAGACGGGCGCGAAGCCGGCGGCCACCAGGAGCGCGTTGCGCTCGCGCAGCGGGACGTCCAGCTCCTCGGCCAGGTGCAGCAGCATCTCCCGGCTCGGAGAGGAGCGCCCCGTCTCGAGGAAGCTCAGGTGGCGGGCGGAGACCTCCGCGCGCAGGGCCAGGTCCAGCTGACTCAGGCTCCTGCGCTGGCGCCACTGGCGCAGCAACTCTCCCACGGGGCGGCTCGGCGTCATCATGATGCCGGGAACATAGAAACGCGGGGGAAGGGCTCCAATTACCTCGCGCGTAATCGACTTCGAATCGTCCCGGGCGCACCTTGGGTCCAACACGGCGCACGGAGTCTCCCGGCGCCGGTGGTCCCCACCCGAAGTCCCCAGGAGCACCTCATGAACGCCGTTCCCACTGCCCGTACCCTGCTCGGCCACGCCCTCCTCGTCGACGGCCTCGCCAGTGGCGCCACCGGCGCGCTGTCGCTGTTCGGCGCCAATCCCCTGGGCGAGCTGCTGAATCTTCCCCCCGCGCTGCTGCGCGGCGCGGGCGCGGGCCTGCTGCCCTTCGCCGCGCTGCTGGTGGTCCTCGCCCTGCGCCCCCTCGCCCCGCGGGGGCTGGTCTGGGGCATCGTCGCCCTCAACGTGCTGTGGACGGTGGACAGCTTCGCCCTGCTCGCCAGCGGGTGGGTGCAGCCCAACGTGTGGGGCCAGGCCTTCGTCGCGTTCCAGGCGCTGGCCGTGGCCGTGTTCGCCGGCCTGGAGATGCTCGGCCTCAAGCAGGCCCGCCTGGTGGCCGCCTGAACCCGCGTCGTGGACGGGCCCTGGCGCGGCCGGGGCCGGCGCCTACGGGGTGGCGCGCGCGGAGAACAGGCGCGCGCGCCACCGCAGCAGGTCCGCGAACTCCTCCGCCAGGGCCTCGTCGCTCCAGCACCGCCGGGTAGCGGGGCCCAGCGGAGGGTCGATAGGTGCGGCGGGCGCCACCGCCTCCAGCACCACGACCATGGTGATGTCGGCGTAGCTGAAGCGCCCGAGCAGGTGTTCACCGCCGGACGCGTTCAACGCGGCGCGGGTGCGCTCCAGCGCCACGCGCAGCGAACCGGGGACGACCAGGTGGCGGTACTTGCGGTCGAGCCGACGCGCGGCGTCTCGCGCGATGAAGCGCAGGGGACGACACAGCGGCCTCGGGAACACGGCGGCGGAGGCTTCGTCGAGCGCGGCCGGGTCCTCCAATGCGCGGAGCACCACGCGCGTGCGCGCCTCGGCGAGCGCCGCCTCGCTCAAGTCGTTCCAGGGAGCGACCGCCTCGAAGTCACCCAGCCGGTCATCCCCCGCCAGCCGCGCGGCGTGACGGGCGATGTCCCACGAGCCGCGCACGACCTGTTCGCCGGCCAGCAACACGGGCACCGACACCCGGCCCGACCACTGCCGAATGCGCCAGCGCAACCTCGGCTCGCTCAGCGTCGGGACGTACTCCTCGTAGGCGAACGCGACGCCGCAATGCTCCAGCGCCCAACGGGCCTTCTGCGTCCAGGGCGAGAACGCCTCGCCCACCAGGGTGGTCGTGACCGACTGAGATGCCGTGAGTCTCAGTCAAGCGTTTGCGCATGGGGAGGGGTTCGGTGAGGGGGCCGCAGGCAGCAGTGGAGTGAAGGGCTGCCGGCGCTTGGCGACGGAGTAGACGGCGGCCAGGAGC